>CAJWLO010000020.1 GCA_913043235.1 uncultured Fidelibacterota bacterium | reverse complement strand
CAGTATGGAAATAATTTTTTTTGCACTTTTCCCATCACCAAAATATTGAGGTCGATTATGATAAGGATTAAAACTTAAACAGTTTTCTATCAATTGGTCCATTTTATCACCAACCAATACATTCCAACCTGCTTTAACTGTCTCTACCCACTCTGTTTCAGGTCGCACCGTAATACATGGAATTCCATTCATGTAAGCTTCTTTTTGGACGCCTCCAGAATCTGTGATTATTTTTTCCGAATTTTTTTGTAGGATAATAAAGTCTAAATACCCTAATGGTTTAATAATAAAAATATTTTCTGGAATGATAGTATTTGTACTTTCAATAATTTTACTGGTCCGTGGGTGCAGAGGTAATACAATAATTTTTTTTGTTTGTTTTAATGCGGAAAATATATTTTGGAGTTTATGTAAATTATCTACATTATAGGGACGGTGGAGTGTCAATAGTATATAATCTTTTTGTTTTAATCTAAGGTCATTTAAAACTGTCGATTTTTGTTCGGCTATTTTGCTGTAATACAATAGGGAGTCATACATTATATCACCAGTCATGAATGATTGTCTATGCAAATTTTCTAATTTTAAATTTTTCAATGCATTTGAAGTTGGAGCAAATAAGAAATCAGAAATATGATCGGTTAATATTCTGTTTATTTCTTCTGGCATCTGACGGTTATGACTACGCAAACCTGCTTCAATATGGGCAACTGGTATTTTTAATTTTGTAGCAGCCAGAGCAGTCGCCAAGGTTGTGTTTGTATCTCCAAAGGTTATTATAATTTTTGGTTTCTGATGCACGAAAATATCCTCTAACCCAATAAGCATTTCAGCTGTCTGTTTTCCATGTGAACCGGACCCTATGTTTAAGTTATAGTCTGGTTTAGCGATACGCATTTCATCGAAAAAACATTTCGACATATTTTCATCATAATGCTGCCCTGTATGGATTATTATCTCATTATGTCTTTCTTCCCGCAATGTTTTTGATAATATTGCCAGCTTAATAAACTGTGGTCGTGCTCCTACTACTGATATAATCTTCATTTGGAGTTTTTATTAATTTCTTCTGATTGCTTTATCTTGGATGGAAAATTTTCGATAACGTTAGTAATGAAAGAAGTAACATCAATCATGTTTTTAAGCATTTTTTCTTTTCGTTTTTTCCATTCTTTTTTAATGTTAGGAAATTTGGCTAATTCTTCGATTTTATTCAATAATTCATCCGGTTTGTCTGGAGAGATACCAAATGTTAATTTGTATTTATATTGAAGTTCCTCCAGAACACTTATACGCCCGACAAAATCGTTATACCGGATTGATGGTGTTCCCAGAATACAACATTCTATAGTCATACTTTGGCTATCACTAATAAATAAATCAGAGTAATACATTGCCTGATGTATCAAATTTGGCTTTATAGAAAGAATTAATTTATGGTATTTTTCAGGGATAGTTCTCTCAGATGAGATATACACTTTGCCATAGGGAATTAATAATTGAATAATAGAGTCTAGTAATTTATCATCGATTCCTCTGACATTATTATCGTGATGTGCCGAAAGTGAAACAAATCGAATCATAAAGTATCGCTCTTTGAAGTCAAAACCATTATTAATTAATGATTTATCCGGAGAAAAATAATTTGGATGTAAATAGGATAATTTTTGTAGGCCTCTGTATCCGATCTTCTTGAAATTAAATGGTGTAATATTGCAAATATCTGGAGCTAAAACAGATGATGCAAAACGAAAGCCCAGGTTAGCCATTAGGGGTACAACAGAACTATCATCATCGCATAATATTATAGATGGTATATTGAAAAATTTTCCTAAATGTGTAATCACAATATCTGTACCTACCATAAGATCTGGTTTAAACCATTTTATTATTTTAAACATTTCATATTCTCTCTTTAAAAGAGATTTTATTACTGAAAAGACAGAATTTCTTTTTCGTTCATCATATATAATTACATGGTCATATTCAAAATCTTGAACTAAATCTACCAAGATCTCTCTTTGACGAACTGCGAAGAATACAGCATGTCCATGTTCTTTTAATATCTTACTAATATAAACAAAATTATGTGCGTGAGCAGGATGGCCCAGATAAAACAAAATTTTTTTCATTGAATCCAATTTATCACTGATGAAAATTTTTTCAATATCATCTATTTAAATATTTTCATAAACTTTTTTTATTTTGTTGGCAATTTTATCTAATCGATAAGAATTCATAAATCCCCTTCCATTAGAGCGAAGATTCGAAGCTAATATTTGTTTTATTATTTTTCCTATTTCGATCGGATTGTAAGATGAAATAAAACAATTATCAATTTTTTGTATTATCGATTTGACATCACCAATATCTGTTGATATTATAGGGCAATTACAAGCAAGTGCCTCTTTTACCACAATTGGACCTGTTTCGGAAAAAGAAGTTACCAAAAGCAGGTCAACTGCATTCATTAGGATACGAATATCTCTCTTTTGATATCCTTTTAATTCAATCAATTCAATTTCAAGATCAATACTTTCTAATGCTGATTTTGCCAAAGAAGCATTTTTAATAGGATTATTAAATTGGGACGAAAATAATATATAATTTTTCTTTTCATCCCAGCCAAGTTTATCTCTTGCAATTATTTTATTCATAGGAGAAAAAATATCAAGATTGACACCGCAAGATATAATATGAAAATTTTTCCCAGATAATTTCAATTTTTTAGGCAGACTATCATGTACAAAGATATTATCCTGAGATAATCTTGATGCAAGTAGTGAAAATGGTATATTTTTATTATTATTTATATCGGTGCCATGAAATGTAATAATTACTGGGATTCGTTTTTGTAAAGTTGCTAGCAACCCTGATAGTCCATAATGAGCATGGATCAAGTCATATTTTCCTAATTTAATTTTTCGAATAAGCAATGGATAATTTTTTAAGTACCCAAGTATCCCATTCCCAATGATTAAAAAATAATCAATCTTGATGCCCAGCTTTTCCAAACTTTCAGCCTGTTCTTGAACAAAGGGGCTTAGCCGGCCAGCATTACCGCTGGCGCAGATTAATACTTTCATATTAAGATTTTATTATTGCCAAATAATAATAAAAAAGCGAACCCGAGGTGACAGAATCGATCACATGACCTCCAAAAAAACTGTAAAGGAAGAACAGAGCTATTACGACTTTGTCCCTTGTAAGAGAATTTTTTATTGCTGGTTGAATATTTCTTAGTAATAGGATAATCAATAATATTATTCCAATGAGACCATATTTGAAAAAAAAATCGAAGAAGTCCATTGATGAATTTTTAAACCAGAATTCACCACGCTTTTCCCAAAATATATTCTGGCCTGCAAGACCTTTACCCAGCAAAAAAGTATTGAAATGAGAAAATGATTCTTCCATTTGTTCGTTCAGAGATGCATATCTCCTGAAGTTTAAAGAAGCAATTCTATTCATCATTGCATTATTATAGAGACCACCTACTTTCTCAGCAGCGGCTATGGATTTATTAATATTCAATCCAAACCTGGCTTCATAAGCTTCGATAGCTATATTTGTAAGGAATGAAAATGAAAAAATCATTATTAGAATGAATGCATTATAGAAAATCAATTTGTTCAAACTGAGCGCTCTGCGCCTCAGGGCAAAATAAATAGGGATGATAAATCCAAATATACTTTTTGATGCAATAACAAAACCGTTAAAAATTGTAAGTAATACAGGAATAATTTTTTTTCGTAAAGCCCCGTCCAGAATGAAATAAGAAAAAAATATCAAATTTAGAATAGAAACCGGATTTCCCCCTTGAAACATGCCTTTTGATGTTCCACTGAACCTATAAGATTCAAGACCAAAACCGAATACATATCCAATGAAGATGCTCAAAACGAATACCATAAAGTTGTAATTAATCACTTTACTGGTGAAAGATTTATTAATATCCATTCTATTTTTAATAAACACAAATAAGAAAAGTAAAAATTGCTGACGAAGGAGATAAGGCAGATTTTCAATCAATATTCTTGGAGATGGGTAAATCAAATAATTAAATAAGGTATTAAAACAAAAATAAAAGAATAGTATAATTACCAGTAGCTCATCCATAAACATTGTCTGTTTTTTTATTTGATAGATATAAAATAAAAAAAATAGTACCAAAATAGGCCCCCGAATCCAATAGCCGATATTGAATATTGGATTTGAAATACCTAAATAGATTCTGATAAAACCGCTGATAGCATCAATCAATAAAAAGGAAAGAAGATAATATTTAATTACTGTCGTTAATCTTAGCACAATATAGTGAAACTAATACCTAGAATTGAAAGATCTGATTTTGATTACTGCCATCACCATTTGATAACCGATACCAATACTAATACCAGCTACATATCCTGAAGCGATGCCGATTAAACCATAAGTAGGAACGGTGATGGCCCAAGCAACAACGGAGACAATAAGAATGATAATTCCACCAATATTAGGATAGATCACATATTCTGTACCTGATAAAAAAGTAACTAAAGGGACAGATATCATTCGGATAAAAACACCAGGTATCATAACTCTTAGGATTAGATCCCCGCTGGAAAATGAATTTCCAAATATAGAAAGTATCTCATTTGCAAAAACAAATAAAAAACCATTAATGATCATCGAAATGATAAAAATAAACCAGAAGGAATATTTTAAGGTATAGATTATTGAATTTTCTTCCCCAGCACCAAAAAGTTTTGAAAACTCTGGAAGAAGGACTTGGGTTACCAGTCTGGGTAAAAACATTAATATGCTCACAATAGCCAATACAGATGAGTATAAACCTGCATCTGAACTGGTTAAAAAATAACCGGTAAAGAGAATGGATAAATAACCTGTACCCGTACTGGATGCGGTGCCAGCCATGGTTATGAATCCATATTTAAAATAATCAATTAAAACAGATTTGGTCTGGTAGTCTACCTGAGGGTGTAATGGCTCAATAATTGCTGCATAATTCCTGTATAATGCCAATATGCTGACTACAGTAAAGATTGAATATCCAAGTACATAACTCTGAATCAGTAGATGCGGGAGCCGCAACCAACATACTATACCTATTGCTGCAATAAGTATAATATCTGATACAATTTCATTGATTGTATAAGTAGATACCAGGTCAATTCCATAAAATATTCTTCTAAAGATAATGTAAAATGACCTGAAGTAAATGTAGCACACCATTGGAATCAACAAATTGGATTGTACTGAAAATTTCATTGCAATGTAATCCCAATGCCAGAATATAGCAGTATTCAGAAAGGTTAAAATAACTACTGGAACAATAAGAATAATAAAAAATATAAGTTTAAATGATTCTTTGCTTTTTCGACCTCGAAACTCCGCCAGAAACTTGTTTCCTGATGTGCCAAAAAAATTTGTTACAAATACTGTAAGCACAAGACAAAAGCTCATAGCAACGTTAACAGTACCTAATGTCTCTTTGCCAAATGTCCGGGCAACCAAAATATTGAAAATGAAAGGTACAAAACCAACGAAGCCAAGTGCGGCACCCGTGTATAAGGAATTTATTAATAGACGCTTATTTAACACGGTGCTTAAGAAATATATTTATTATTCTTTTCTATCTAATAATAGCGAAATCGGTATTGCAATCATAAAACCAACGAGTAATGAAATAACTACAATAAGTGACCGTTTAGGTTTTGCTTTTTTTACTGCCGGTTCTGCATTATCCAGCATATTTACAAGTAAATTTTCCTTTGCTTCATCGATTTTTGCTATTTCATATTGTTGTCTGAGGGTAATATAAACTGCACGGTTTTCTTCAACTCCGTATTCAAGTCGGCTTCGTATCATTTGTAGTTCTGGTGTGTCCAGTTGTATAGGATGTTTTTTTCGTAAATCAGTGAGCATTTCTTCTGATTTTTCTAACTGATATTTTGCTTCGATTTTTTGATTTTCGACAAACTCCCTATTTCTCCTGGCTTCCCGCTGTTGCTCAATGGATATGAATTCCTTGACAAATTCTGCAATGTAATTAGCTATGTTCGCGGCAAGATTAGGATCCTGCATCAATACAGAGACAGTAATTAGGCCTGAAATTTCTTCTTTTACTGAAATTAATTCATCCAGTTCCAAAATGGCCTCATAGGCTAATTTGTCCTTTTGGTTTGAAGAGTAATTACCTTGCGGTAGAAAACTGGATATCCATTTTCGAGGCGAAAATAGTTTTTCTTTATCAAGCTCCCAGTACTTTATTAGGTTTGATCCTTGAGGGAATTTTGCTGTTATCCAGGTTTTTAATACTATATCTTTTTTTAACCGCCTGCTATCAATGATATCTGGTATATTATAGGTCGGTGCAGGACCAAGTCCGCCTACGCCAAATGTTTTTGCCAGACCTTGAAATTCTCCCAGCACACCTCCGGATTGCCCGAGTTCTCCTGCAGGGTACATTGAAATTGTTGATTCAAAGTAAATGGTTGCCACTATAGCATAAATCAATCCCGTTAGAGTAAAAGCTGCTGATATTGTGGTTATGAGTTTTCGTTTTAACCTTATGGTATCCCAGACCGCGGTTAGATTGATCTCATCATGTTCGGTGACAAGTGGTTTTTTTTCTTCTTGGTCTTTGCCAGTTTCTAAGTTGATCAGTCCACGCTTTTTTAATTCCGCGATGCGGTTCCGTAAGGTTTTTTCAGATAGGCCATATGTTTTAGCGACCGACTCTCGCTTCTCTGGATTATCTACAATATATGGGTGAGCTTTTACAATATCTAAAATCTTTTTTTCGTGATCTGTTAACTGCATTATAACTAACTAGAATTTGTAACCCTATCTATATAAAATAGCAGGACTGCTATCTGGCTGGCGGTAGAAAGCACATCTTTCAAGACAATCCATTTGTTATATTCCATTTTTTCAGCAATAAAAATTATATCACCTGTATTTATTATTGTTTTATTTCTAGCTGGCAATCTTTGTCCAGTCCCAGCTTTTATAACAAATTTATTTCTAGTAGCATTGGATGTTATCCCTCCTGCAATTTCAATGTAATCATCAAAAGAATAAGATTGAATAAATGGATACCTCCCTGGTCTTTGCACTGCACCAAGGATCTCAACGTAATCAAAATTCTCCGGCACATGTATAATATCATTCTTTGCTAGAAGAAAATCTTTGACGTACTGGGCTTGGACGATAGAATTGGTTTCCAAAGCACCTTTATGAGTCATCATCCGGGCCTTAATATAAGCTCGTTCTGATAGGGATCTATTCTCTTCGGGGATAAGAAGGATTCGTTCCAGTTCACGATCAGGAATTTCATATATATCACGGTTGTTAATTGTAATTTTGGATGAATCAGCTCTATTGGTGTATCCTTTGGTTTTAAAAAGTATATCCCCTACAGTAGTTTTTCCAGGTACGATTGAATAGACACCAGGATAAACTACCTCTCCTGTAACATAAACTACTTCCTGTCGCTTGTATTGCCTTGAGTATTTTACCATTATGTGGTCTTCTGGATTTAATTTAACATCTTTTGATTCATTATAATTAACAATGAAAGAAAATTTTTCAGTAGGACCATTGTATCTAGTGATTTCTATTTTACTTGGGTCAGCATCGGGTCTTAATCCACCCGCAAGTTGAATAATTTCATATAAAGATTCACCAAAAACATATTCATATTCATTTGGTCTTTTTACACCACCATAAATACCTATTGATTGATTACGCAAAGGAATAACCAATATGTCTTCCTGCTGCAGGTAAGGGTTAAGATGGTTTTGACCAGTAATCCCAAATTGAGCGAGGTCAATATTGATAGAATCCTGATTACGTATTACTATTAGGTTACGATTGGAAATTTCATGGAATTCGTCGTCTATTTCCAATCTGCCTATTTTCCTTTCGTAGAGATCCTCTATTTGTGATTTTTGATCATATATAGTCAATTGATCTTGTTCCATTTTACCCAATTCTTTGTGGGTTTTATCATTATTATTCATTTCATCATAATAGTTTTCTATTATTATCTGGTATAGATCTGATATTCGTGTCATTGGAGTTACATCGTAGAGACCCGGTGCTTTAAGCTGCCCAATTACTTTAACCTTAAATTTCCGTACTTGTTCGATAGTGATGTAAATCTTGGCATTTTGGTTCCATTCTTTAACAGTTTTTTCCATAGTTTTTATGGCTAACCCAAGTGTTAAACCATATACAGGTATGATTCCGACTGCTGGAATAAGAATTTCACCTGTTGGAGAAACTGTTAAAGAATAATTGAAAGCTTCATTACTGGAAATAATATTTAAACGGAACTGATCGCCCGGGCCAACATAATATTCATTGGGATCTATCGGCTGGTCTAGAATTACAAATGATTGACCCTGTTTCTCCTGGGTAAGTTTTGTACGATCCAGCCCAAGTTTGCTTAGGTTGGATTGGCCAAGAGTGCGCAATGAATTTACATCGATTGTCTGAGCGGAGACCAAGGAACAGAGTACCCATATTATGATAGCATTTTTCATAATTTTATATTTTAGATTGTCGTGGAGCTGACGTTTGGTATGGAAATCCTATCGATACCTCGAGAGATCCAATTGTTCATGTTGCCTTTTATTTGTAAACTGGGCGCGGTATTATTCGATAGATTTCCTTGTGAATATGGCCGAGTTTATTTTATTCTGAATATAAATACAACAAATATTATGCCCGGGCATGTGCCCGCTATAATTATCTTATTAAATTTTAGATTATGTTTTTCATGACAAAGACTATGTAGATTTAATATTTATTAACGAATAAAAAGGAATAAATGATTTCGCTAAAACAATTAAGGAAAAATTCAGAAGAGTATGGATTAAGAATCAGCTCAAAGGGAGAGTATATCAATATTTCTAATATACTATCCCTGGATGAAAAAGTAAGGTCCCTCAAACATCAGGCTAATGAAATCCGGTCTGAACGTAATAGTGCTTCAGAGGCTATAGGGCTTGCGAAACAAAAAAATGAAGATGCAAGCGAAGCGATTGATAAAACAAGGGAATTGGGTCATATATTAAAAAATATTGATTCTAATCTAAACCATGTTGAAAACGAGTTAAATGAGGTTTTATATACAATTCCAAACCCACCTCATTATTCAGTTCCAGAGGGAAAAAATGAATCTTCCAATGCTATAATCCGGGAGTGGGGTGGAAAACCTGAGTTTGCATATCCTTTAAAAAATCATACGGAATTAGGAGAAAAATTGCATCTATTTGATTTCCAAAGAGGATCCAAATTATCTGGTAGCGGATTTCCTCTTTATACAAACAAGGGAGCTCAATTGGAAAGACAGTTGATAAATGCTATGATAATGCACCATGTAAGTAAATTTGATTTCATAGAAATTATTCCTCCTGTGTTGATGAAAAAAGAATCTATGATCACCACAGGCCAACTTCCAAAATTTGAAGAAGATATGTATCATACAGAGATTGATAATCTCTATTTGGCACCTACGGCCGAAGTCCCGGTGACCAATATTCATCGAGACGAAATACTAAAAGAAAGTGATTTGCCAATAAAATATGTTGCTTATACGCCCTGTTTTCGCAGGGAAGCAGGTTCTTACGGTAAAGATACTCGGGGATTATTGAGAGTCCATCAATTCAATAAAGTTGAACTAGTAAAATTCACAACATCAGAATCTTCTTATGACGAATTGGAGTCCCTTACAACTCAGGCTGAATCCATCCTACAGATTTTAGGATTACATTACAGAGTAGTAGCTCTTTGCACGGGAGACCTAAGTTTTGCTGCAGCTAAGTGTTATGATTTGGAGATCTGGGCACCTGGAGAAGAAAAGTGGCTGGAAGTATCATCCTGTAGCAATTTCGAAAACTTTCAGTCCCGTCGCGGTAATATCCGGTATAGAAAAGATTCTGACAAAAAGATCGACTTTGTACATACACTGAATGGATCGGGCCTGGCCACTCCTAGGTTGGTGGTGGCATTAATAGAAACATATCAAACGAGTTCCGGTACAATTCAATTTCCGGAACCTGTTGCAGATTTTCTAGGAATAGAGGGGATAAAATAATTGCTCCGTGGTTTTTGGGCTTTATTTAATGCCAGTATTCTGACTACTATACTAGGGACAATTGGGGCATTAGCTTCAATCGTTGAAAAGAAAAAAGGTAGAACCATGGGGCATTGTGCCCGTATTTGGGCAAATTTAATTTTAATTACTTCAGGCATTCCATACAAAGTAATCGGACTGGAACACTTAGATCCTAACAACCAATATATTTTTGCAGGCAATCATGGATCAGTATTTGATATCCCATTGGCATTTGCGACATTACCCTATTGGCTGGTCCCAGTAGCGAAAATAGAATTGAGGAAAACCCCTGTTCTAGGCTGGGTAATGAATGCTGGGGGGCATGTTTTTGTAGATCGCAGAAGTCATGAAAAATCAATAGCTTCTATGAAAAAAGCAAGAGATTCACTGATAAAAACACCACGATCTGTTATGCTATGGCCAGAAGGTAGCCGTACAAAGGATGGTACTATCGCTCCATTTAAAAGAGGCGGATTGTTAATCAGTATTGAGACAGGTATGCCAGTGGTTCCTGTCGCTTTTGTAAACTCTTACAAATTGCATAAAAAGGGTAGTTGGACAGTGAATAAAGTAGCAGTTGAGGTTCGAATAGGTAAACCGATTCAAGTGAATCACCATAACGAAGAAAATCGGAAAGAATTCGTAACAAATATTAGAGATGCAGTTATTCAACTTCATGGAAGTCCTATATCATAATTTTACGCAGGATTCCTGTTTCTGTGAATTATGTAATATGGTTAAAAAGAAAAAGACTAGATTTAAACTTGTGATTAATAATCATTATAATCGTAATCAAGATATATTTTCCGCGCAATTATTTTTCTACTAAGATAAAATTTTAATAGAAAATAGAAGACCTTGATTGAGCGGCATGAATGCAACTAATTTTATATAATCAATTCCACATACTTTTTTGATTAAATACTATAAATTGTTTTTCTTCCTGCTTTTGCTGGTTGGGAGCAACATGCAATTGTTGCATGGTTCATCTAATGCAGAAACATCTAAAACCCCTATCGTTATTTCTGAACCCGATGTAAAAGAAGATTTTGATGAAAGCAGGAACCGCTTTCCTGAAATATTACGTGATGTAAAATTATTATTGTCGGATGTGATTATTGCTGATTTTCACCGTGATACCTTGGAAGTTATTTACACCCTAAGCCGGATATACGATTTACTCATGGAAGCGGATCAGATTGGAGAAAAAAACCTTGAGGACCAGGAAGAATTTGAGCGTTTTGAAAGGTCGTTCATGGATATTTATAATCAAAAACTTTCCACCGTCCGAACCAGTGATGCCCCTATAACAGCAGAACGGATCAGAATAGATGTAACTAAAACTCTGGATCCAATAGAAATTGAAATGGGAGATTCAAAATTCATAGTAGTGGATGACCGTGATGGCCATATTCCATTGGTTCGCAATAAAAAGGTAGACCAATTTATCAATTATTTTCAGAATAAAGGGCGTAAACAGTTTGAGATATGGCTCCAACGTTATGCAAAATACCAGGATATAATTCTGCCGATCCTTGCGGAGCATGAATTACCGGAAGAATTGATGGTCTTGGCCATGATTGAATCTGGTTTGAATCCAAAAGCTTACAGCAGAGCCAATGCTTCGGGGATGTGGCAATTCATATATTCAACTGGAAAAAAATATGGTTTAAAGCGAGACTGGTATGTAGATGAGCGTAGAGATCCAATCAAAGCTACTCATGCAGCGTGTGCTTACTTAAAAGACCTTAATGAAATGTTTGATAACTGGTATTTATCACTTGCGGCATATAATGCAGGTGAGGGTAGGGTTCAAAGAGCTTCTCGCTTGCATCAGACTTATGATTTTTGGCAACTACATTCATTACCACGTGAAACTCGAAACTACATTCCATATTATTTGGCGGCTGCGATTATGACTCAAAATCCCAATAAATTCGGATTTAAAATTCCAAAAAATTCTCCATTAGTATATGATGAAGTAGAATTAAAAAATAGTGCAGATTTGGCCGTGCTGGCTAGAGTTGCAGGTATTAAACCAAAAGTATTGCGTGATTATAACCCGGAACTTCGTCAATCGGCTACACCCGCAAATGCTCCTTATACAATAAAATTACCAAAGGGTGCTAAACAAAATTTTTTGACTACTTGGAACTCAATACCAAAAGAAGAACGCTTTGCACCACAATTTGTTGTTCATCGTGTGAAATATGGAGAAAGTTTATGGACAATTTCAAAAAAATATGGTGTATCCATTCATGATATTGCGGGTGTAAATAAGATTCGTAACCGGCATAAAATCGCAATTGGACAAAAAATGAAAATCCCAGTAAAGGGTGGTAGAACTTGGGGCACAGGTTCTAATGGTGGACCCACGGGTCATTATAAACTTGTTCATAAAGTCAAGCGAGGCAATACACTAGGCCGGATTGCTGAAGATTACGGTACTACTGCCAGTAAAATTCGGCGTTGGAATAATATGAAATATGGAACCCATCTAATACATGCTGGACAAAAACTTACAATATGGGTTAAGGACGGATATAAGGTAAGAAAATCCAAACAGAAAAATGACGATTGGGGTCCTCCTGGCCATTATAAAATTACTTATAGAGTAAAAAGGGGCGATACCATTGGTCAAATCGCTGATGATTACGGTATTCGTTCCAGTAGAATTAGAAGATGGAACAACTTGAAACGCGGAACACATATTATTTATCCCGGGCAAAAACTCACACTTTGGGTTAAAGAAGGTTAGTAAATTCAGGTGAAGTTAAGGACTAAATAGAGATAACAATGACAAAACAGGAAATAGTTGATATAGTATCAAATGCTACCGGGTTAACCAAGGTGGAGACAGAAGCTGTTATGAATGGCATCATGTCTACCATCATTGATTCATTGGCAGCAAACGATCGAGTTGAGTTGCGGGGATTTGGTACCTTTGGTATCAAACACAGAATGCCCAAAAAAGCCCGTAATCCCGGTACAGGTGATCCAATCTATCTTCCTGAAAGGTATGTGCCTACTTTTAAACCTAGTAAATTAATGCGCTTGCGTGTGAATGAACTGATAAATAAATAAACGAGGACTGAATGCCCTGCGGTAGTAAACGAAAAAAACGAAAAATGAATACGCATAAGCGTAAGAAACGCCTGCGTGCTAACAGACATAAAAAGAAAAACAGATAACGTATAATAGCTTCCAACTGCGGTGGGAGTAATGTTTATTTTTCCCAGTTAAGCAGGGTTGTAATTTTTACCATGCCTGAATCCAGTCTTAGGTTCACTGTAACCGAACTGAATGCCGAGATCCGTTCAACCTTGGAAGGTTCTTTTTCTGACATCTGGGTTAAAGGTGAAATCTCTAATTTCCACCACCATCCTTCTTCTGGGCATATGTATTTCACTTTGAAAGATGGTCAAGCGGAGTTGAGGTGTGCCATGTTTAGGAGAGCTAACCGGTTTCTCCGTTTTATTCCGGAAAACGGCCAAAATATTCGGGCATATGGTTCCGTTTCTATTTTTGAGCAGCGAGGTCAAGTACAGTTTATTAGTACCCTGATGGAACCAGCCGGTATTGGGGATCTTTACCAGGCTTTTGAAGCATTGAAGAAAAAACTGGCTGTAGAAGGTTTATTCAATCCTGAACATAAACTACCATTGCTTAATTTTCCCAGATCTGTGGGTTTGGTGACCTCCAGCGCCAGCGCAGCACTGAAAGATATTCTTAATGTGCTTGGAAGAAGGGCTCCACATGTACAAATTTTGTTACGACCGACCAAAGTCCAGGGTGATAGCGCAGCAAAAGATATTGCCGAAGGGATTCAAGATCTCGAACAATACGTTAATGTTGATGCTATTATCATTGGCCGTGGCGGAGGGTCACTGGAAGATCTATGGGCTTTTAACGAAGAAGTTGTTGCCCGAGCTATATATAATTGCGCTATCCCTATTATATCTGCAGTGGGTCATGAAACTGATTTTACAATCTCAGATCTTGTAGCAGATCTGCGGGCACCAACGCCATCCGCAGCAGCAGAATTGGTAAGCCCGTCCCAGGATGAAATTTTATTACAGCTGTTGAACCATTTTGTAATAATAGAACGTTCCATGGTTACCAAAATTGAACAATCTTGGCAGATTATAGATAATTTGGAAAATAGGACCATTCTTCAGCAGCCCTGGAAACATATTCAAAGGAATATGGAAAAACTTGCGCAGCTATTTCAGCGATTGAACCACGGTATAATTAATTATCTGTCTCAACTTAAAGAGAAAAACAGTGGCATGCATAAGCAGCTTATTAACTTGGGACCGAAACAGGTACTTGATCGTGGTTATACGATTGCCCTAACTGGCCAGGGACAAGTTATTCGATCTGCCACCGATGTGTCTTTAGGGGATCATTTTACACTTCGAACCGGTAAAGGCGCTTTTAAAGCTGAAAAAATATCTGATTTGCACAACAATTAAACTGGCTAATTTTGCTTATGTCCAAAAAAGTAAAAAAACCATCCTTTGAGGATACACTTCAACGGTTGGAAACAATCGTGGGAAAAATGGAATCTGGCGAAGCCACCTTGGAAAAGAGTCTGAACTGGTTTGAAGAAGGCATGGAGTTGATCAAATCTTGTCGAGATGAATTGGTGGAAGCGGAGCAGAAGGTTCAGGAATTGGTCAAGAAAAAAGGTGTTGAATTTGACCTGCGGGACAAAGAATGATTCAAACAAAAACATTTGGTATTTGGGGAAATACCGAAAAGAATATCTTTTGGGAGACGCTACCAAAGATTTTAGACTGGTCAAGAAAAAAAGGTATCACAGCCCACCTGACAGAACGGATATTATCTTCAGATCCAGGTACGGACTCAGATCATCCCATAATCCACTCCAAGGAGGATATCGATAAATTAGATTTTATGCTGGTACTGGGTGGTGATGGTACCTTCCTATCCTGTGCGCGAGCTATAGAAGATCTAACTACGCCAATCCTGGGGATTCACTTGGGTGATTTAGGTTTTTTAGCAAAGGTAACTTTAGAAGATATTTTCCAACGTCTTGATCAGGTATCTGATGGAAATTACGCAGTGGAGCAGCGAGCTATGGCCCAGGCTACAATCCATAATAATGGAAATGTAAAAACTTATACCGGGCTGAATGATTTTGTGGTAAAAAATGGTAAATCACACCGTATGCTGACTTGCAGAGTACATGTGAATGATCACTTCTTGGTATCCACCTATAAGTCGGACGGTCTAATTGTGGCTACGCCTACGGGTTCCACGGCTTATTCGCTATCTTGCGGTGGACCCATCATTACTCCAGATGTGGACAGTTTCGTAGTGACACCTATTTCACCCCACTCTTTAACATCCAGACCCTTGGTGGTCTCTGCAAATTCAACAGTACGTATCGATTTTCCTGAGGAAGAAAATAATATTATTTTCACAACGGATGGCCAAATTCACGAGAGTCTAGATCCAGCTTGTACCATTGAAATTACCAGGGCTGATTATGAGATCGGCTTAATCGATTTTATAGATAACGATTATTTCCAGACTTTGCGAACAAAAATGGATTGGGGAAGAAGGGGAGAAGGTTAAGACAATTAATTAAAAACCTTTTTATTGATAGCTAAATGTTGATCAATTTTACTCTTCACTTCAGGTTCGGACAAGCCGTCTATTGAAACATGTTTGTTCTTTAATGCTAGCCTAATATTAACACGGACATTTTTTGGATGTACACCAACCAAGAGCCTCTGCAATCAATTTACTTAACCTAGTATTGGTCTTATCTTTCTCTGGCTGATTACTAATTCAAACCTTCAATAAATCGCCGTACCAGCCTATAATAGAATCCTGCTTTACTCCTGTGTCTTACTTTGACTTTTAGTATGATAATATTTTTCAAACCAGAATTAGAAGTTTGGATCTTTAATTATTCCGGCATTTGCGAAGAATGGTGCTCAACGATTCGCCACCGATCAACTTTTTTATAATATACAAATGTGAACCTGGCCCGTACATAGCTACCATCCTTAAATGTGAAGGTGTAAATACCAGAATTGATAGCAAGTTGACCATACAATCGTATATTGGATTCATTAATGGTTCCAACAGGAACTTTTTCAAGGAAATGGGTGAAATAATTTTTGATTTCTTCATGGGTGTGGCAAACCTGATGGGACATTGTGGGTAAGAGAATGGCATTGTCGGCATATAGGTTTGCTACCTGTTCAGGATCTCCAGTCTGCAATGCACTGTTCCAATTATCGAAAATGGTAATGATTTCAACTTCGGTCATTCGTAACTCTTAAGTGAATATAAACATATTCATATGACTAATAATGATATCAGATGTTCATTAGTAACAATTTAATAATCATTCTCATTTTTTAATCCGGTGAAACCCTTTTCGGTGGCATAGTATATGAGTGTTCCTATAATTAAACCAATAACGAAACCGTAGCGAATTCCTCCGGAAATTAATCCCACAAGGATAGCGATCATAAAATTTGACTTGGATTTGGTAACATCCCGAACTAGGAAAATTAGCCCCATACTTTCAAATAGCAGCAAAATTCCCAATACTGGTAATGGAAAGATATAGACTAGTGTGTCAAATCCCTGACTTAAGAAAAGGCCTAGGAATATATAAAGGAAGCCATAAATGATCACTGACCCACCAGTCCTACCTCCAAAAGTATGGTGGCCTACTATTCCTCCCGAACCGTGACAGGTAGGAATGCCGCTGAAAAAGGGATTAATCAGATTAATCAGGGAATAGGTATAACTGATCTTATGAATGGTAACAGCTTTTTCGGGGTACCAATCATTGGCAATCTGGTTCGTGGCCAGAATCGAGTTCCCAATCGAAAGAGGTATCTGAGGAATAGCCAATATTAAGAATCCAGTCAAAATATCAGCCCAAGTTGGCGTATGAATTTGAGGCAGATGAATACCTACAACATTGATAAAAGAATAGCCGTCTATCTTAAAAATAAAAGCGTACACCATGCCCAACACAATGATAAAGATTGCAGGCGGATATTTACGATTGCCAATCAGGAAAATAGCCAGTAAGAAAGCAGCCGCTGATAGGTAATATCCGGTTATTCCATCTGCACTAACATAATCCTGCATTGCTAGAAGACCTAGTTTTAAACCCAATCCAAGTTGAACACCTCTGATCACTGCTTTTGGAACTACTCTGCCTATCCAATCAATCAGTTTTGTGATACTAAGCATAAACACAGAAATGCCGATGGCAAGTCCACCACCATATAAAATATTTGGGCTTATTTTTTGGGTTATCACAATAGTGGCCATGGTTTTTAGCGGCTGTATAGGCATGGGCATTTTATAGAAGCTGCCGGTAAATATTTGCATCAACCCAAACATGACCAATACGCTTGCACTGTCCAACCCGGAAGCAAGGATCATGCCAACGATCAAAGGAAAATCTGTTCCAATATCACCGAATGCTCCGGACCATTCATTGCGGTCAAACTTTATATCTTTAAAATAATTTAACATTCACTTATTTGACTATGTCGCCGGAGGATACAATCATTCATCACTACCAAAAGACCTGCATCTTCAGCTATTTGTTTTGCTTCTTTATTATAAACGCCATCTTGGAGCCATAGGGCCTTAGCACCTACTGCAATGGCTGCTTCCGCAATGAAGGGTGTGTGTTCCGAACGGCGGAATACATTTACCACATCTACTTTATTCGGAATGTCCAAAAGGGATGGGTATGTTGCGATACCGGCAATTTCTTTATGAACGGGATTGACAGGGATAACGTCATAGCCGCTCTTTATTAGATAAATGCCAACGTAATGGCTGGGCCGCTCCGGCTTGGGGCTCATACCCACCACGGCGATGGTTTTCATCTGGAAAATTTGATTCATTGAATATATGTTATTCACTTTTAAACATGTTCTTGATTACATAGCCGAGAATGTCTGGGTTCTCCTTTAGCCTTCGCACAGAATAATCAAACCAGTCTGGACCAAAAGGTACATAGACTCTTATTTTATAACCTAGATCTCTAAGTTCTTCCAATCGGCCGTCCATTGGCACACCGTACAAGACTTGGAACTCTAATTTGTCCGGTGGTATGTTTTCAGATTCGATATATGCCAGAAGCTGATCGATAAGATTATGGTCGTGAGTGGCATAGCCGGCATAAGCACCTTTGCTGGCTAGAGCTTTTGCTAGGACCAAAAAATTTTTCTTTATTTCTTCATTGTTTTGGAAAGCGATGAACTCTCTTTCTTGGTAAATCCCTTTGCAGATACGGGCATTAAAATCAACCACGGCTAGTTGCTTTACATCTTCCAAACTGCGATGCAGGTAGGACTGGATGACTACACCCACATTTTTATAAATGGATTTACAATATTTAAAAATTTCAAAAGTTTGATCTGTGTAGAGTGAGCTTTCCATATCAAGGCGTAAAAAATTATTATAATTCATAGCCTGTTTTAGGATGGTGGAAATATTGGTCATGGCTTCCGCTGGGGAGATTAATAATCCCACATGTGTCGGCTTAATAGAAATATTACAGTCCAGCTGCTGTGCATCGATCTTGTGGTACAGGTCGCAATACTGATTGGTAATACTTCGTGCCTTATCTATATTTGTAACGTGCTCTCCCAGGATATCGATGGTGGCAGCAAATCCACGATCATTGATTGTTTTTACTTGAACTAAAGCTTCATCAGATGTTTCTCCGGCTACATAGGGTCTGGCGAACGGCCTAGCTATCCATTTGGGCATCAGATGTAATACGGAGGCAAGCATAGAATTAATAAATACCACTGGAAAAAATTAGGCGCAATTTTAATTATGGACCAATCAGTTTTGTTTATCACAATGTTTCAAAATTAGTACATAAATGGATGAACTTTGGATTGACTAAAGGAAAACCCGGAATCTAAATTAGATGCTTGTATTACCTCGAATTAATTATCAATTATTACCCATGTATCGTGATTTCGGAACTGTTCTATTTGCTGTAATACTGGGAATTGTAATGGTTGCAATTCCTCTGGTAATTCAGAAACTGGTTGCTCCGTCCAATAAGACTAGGGAGAAATTAGAAACTTATGAATGTGGAGAAGAGGCTGATGGATCAGCATGGATGCAGTTTAATATTCGTTTTTACGTTATAGCACTCATTTTTCTTATTTTTGATGTGGAAGTCGTTTTTCTTTTTCCCTGGGCAGTCGTTTTTAAAAAAATGGGCCTTGTCGCCCTTATCGAAATGGGCATTTTTCTTTTAATTCTTGTTGTAGGCCTTGCATATGTCTGGGTGAAAGGCGACTTAGACTGGGTTAAACGCCGGGTCAGGTATGCGACTGGACGCTATAAAAATATTGCAATAGATCAGGAAAGATAAAATGGGAATATTAGAAAACAGATTCCAAGATAATGTAGTCGTCGAAAAACTTGATAAACTTCTGAGTTGGTCTAGGTCAACATCACCTTGGTTTTTTCAGTTTGGTACTGCATGCTGTGCGATTGAAATGATGGCTGCGGCAGCTCCTAGGCATGATTTAATGAGGATAGGGATGATACCCCGTTCATCCCCTAGACAAGCAGATGTAATGATTGTTGCGGGTACGGTTACAATGAAAATGGCTCTTCGTGTTAAAAAACTCTATGAACAAATGGCCGATCCTAAATATGTGGTAGCCATGGGATCTTGCGCCACCAGCGGAGGACCTTATTGGCAGCATGGGTATCATGTTCTAAAAGGAGTAGATATTGTTATCCCCGTTGATGTGTATGTACCTGGTTGTCCACCACGGCCTGAAGCGTTGATAGAAGGGCTTTTAAAGCTACAGGAACAAATTCTTGATGAACGCCCTCTTACCCGAAAAATGGCGTGAGCGAAGACCAGGATAAATTAATTGCTGAACTGGTGGAAAAAGGTCTGGCCGGAGATATGGAACCCATCAATGAAATTGAAGACCGTGTTCTAAGATCAAAAGTCAAAGCCGCTTTGGTCAAAGCCAAGCGATTAGCTAAAACCAAAGAAACGAAAGATTCTATTAATGCTGATTCAGATAATAGTTCATCTGATGATAAATCATTATCTGAGAATCTGAATGAAAAAATTGGAAAAATGATAAAAGAAAAATTTCCCGGTTCTTTGGTAAATGAAAATATTGAAACCCATATTCAACTCTTACCAGACCATTGGTTTGAAATAGCAACTTTGCTGAAATCAGAGCCTTCCTTATCCTTCGATTCGCTCCAATGCCAGACGGGGATTGATATTGGAGAGAATACCTTGGAAGCTAGATATAATCTCCACTCTATAGAGCATAATCATTATACCGAAATCAGAATTTCTGTATCAATGGATAAGCCGATAATTCCTTCAGTGGAACAAATATGGAGAATAGCAGATTGGTTCGAGCGTGAGACATATGATATGCTAGGAATTCAATTTTCTAATCATAGAGACCTAAGGCGTATACTACTTCCCGATGACTGGGAAGGTTGGCCCCTAAGAAAGAATTACGAGGTGCAAGAGACATACCATGGGATTGCAGTACCAAAAATGAAAGAAGGATGGGAGTAGTACACGGCCAAGAAATGGTCCTTAATATTGGACCACAGCATCCTGCTACTCATGGTGTGTTACGGCTGCAAGTCAAAACAGATGGCGAGGTAGTTTCTGAAATAACACCTTACATTGGCTATCTTCATAGATGTTTTGAGAAGCATTGCGAAAATGTCACTTATGAGCAGGTAATACCCTTTACAGACCGTTGTGATTATTTAGCATCCATGACCAATAATTTTGGCTACGTGGTAACTGTCGAAGCTTTAATGGATATTAAGGTCAATGATCGTGTTGAGCACATTAGAGTTATCATGGCTGAACTACAGCGAATTGCAAGTCACCTTCTTGGGTTAGGTGCTTTTGGGCTGGATATTGGGGCTTTTACTCCATTTTTACATATGTTGAGAGATAGAGAGCGAATAATCGATCTTTTTGAAATGACATGTGGGGCACGACTATTATATAACTATATGTGGGTAGGTGGACTCAGTCATGATTTACCTGTTGGATTTGTAGAAGCTACTTACAAGTTCCTTGATTATTTTGAACCCAAAATAGAAGAATTTGTCAATCTTCTCATGCATAATAAGATTTTTGTAGAGCGTACTGCGGATATTGGAAGAATGCCTAAGGAAGTTGCCATAAGCTATGGTGTAACCGGACCAAACCTAAGAGCTTCGGGTTTTAAATGGGATTTGCGTAAGGATGACCCCTATTCTATTTATGACAGGTTCGAATTTGGTGTGCCTATTGGGGAGGGCATTAAAGGTTCTGTAGGTGATTGTTGGGATAGGTTTTATGTCCGCGTACTTGAAATGAAAGAGAGTATTAAAATTTTACGGCAGGCTTTAGCAAGTTTGCCAAAAGAAGGAGATGTGCATC
This sequence comes from uncultured Fidelibacterota bacterium, assembly GCA_913043235.1. GTDB lineage: Bacteria > Fidelibacterota > Marinisomatia > Marinisomatales > UBA1611 > UBA2134. Next base: position 28,671 of record CAJWLO010000020.1, on the reverse strand, counting down.
AATCGCTGCCAAAAAAGATTCGCCCTCCAAAAGGGACTATTTATAAAAGGACTGAATCTCCTAGGGGGGATCTTGGATATTATATTGAGAGTGATGGAACAAATATCCCGTATAGGTTAAAAATGCGTTCCCCTGCATTTACAGCACTGTCTGTTATCGATGAGATCGCTGCAGGATGGTTATTATCAGATGTACTCGCGATTTTGGGGAGTCTGGACATTGTATTAGGTGAGATTGATCGGTGACAGTAGATTTTATATTTGATCTGTTGAATCAATTTCTTCCTAGCTTCTCTGGGAATGGGTTTTTACTCCTGTTTGCGATGTTGATACCTTGTTTAGGACTATTTGGTTTTATTACTATTTATGCATTAGTGGTTATTTATGCTGAATTAAAAGTTTCATCATTTATTCAGGATAAGGTTGGCCCTATGGGTCAGGGTTTTGGATTTCATGCCGGTAAATGGGGCCTTTTGCAGCCCGTTGCCGATGCTTTAAAACTATTAACAAAGGAAGATATAATTCCAAGTAGTTCTAATAGAGTTTTATTCATAATGGCACCTTTTTTGATTTTCATTGGTGCTTTTATTAGTTTTGTGGCGTTACCATTTGGTGAATCAATCATCGTCACAGATCTAAATATAGGGATATTTTATATCCTTGGCGTTGGAAGCTTAGCAGTCATCTCACTGATACTTGCAGGATGGTCCTCAAATAATAAATGGTCCTTATATGGTGCAATGCGTTCTGCTGCGCAAATTGTCAGTTATGAAATTCCGGCTGGAATTTCCTTGATAACTGTTATTATTTTAACCGGATCGTTAAACATGCAGGAAATCATTACTTATCAGCATGGAGGCATTTTTAACTGGATTTTGTTTGACAATCCATTTATTCCAATTGCGTTTGTGATATATTTTATTAGCGCACTTGCTGAGACCAATAGGACCCCTTTTGATTTACCTGAATCAGAGAGTGAATTGGTGGCAGGGTTTGTAACAGAATATTCAGGAATGCGTTATGCGTTTTTTTTCTTGAGTGAGTATGCAAATATGTTTGTTGTCAGCGCGGTCGCCGCTACTGGGTTCCTTGGCGGATGGCAAAGTCCAGTATCAGGGTATCTTGATTCACCGGGCTGGAGTGTGTTTTGGATGATAAGCAAAATAGCCCTTTTGATTTTTATTATGATCTGGATTCGATGGACAGTACCTAGGCTTAGGGTTGATCAGCTAATGAATGTATGTTGGAAAGTTTTTGTACCAATAGGGCTGATTAATATTTTTGGTGTTTCAATCTGGACAGTATTATTTGGATGATTAAGGATAAATTATGAAAAGATATTTAACTAATATCTGGGAAGCAACTACTACCATTCTTGGTGGGATGGGAATTACTATTTTGCACCTTTTTCGGGCAAAAAGTGGCATTGCTACACTTCAATATCCAGAAGAAAGATGGCCCAGGCCTGATCGTAATATTGGTTTTGATCACAGTAACTACAATGTAATCAGGTCAAGATTACATGTAGATATGGATGATTGTATTGGATGTCTTAAATGCGAACGCGCCTGCCCCGTAGATTGCATTAAGATTGAAACGGAAAAAGTACCAAATCGCGGTGAAGACATTAAAGATATTGGTCATGTGGGTGTCACTTCGAATGGATCCCGAAAAGCCATGGTGGTTACTCGTTTTGATATTGATATGACAGAATGCTGCTATTGTAATCTGTGCACCTATCCATGCCCAGAAGAGTGTATTTTCATGACTGGAGGTCCAAACAGTGGAAAACATCCAATTGATTATGAATTCTCTGAACCAGATCGAAATGATCTTATTTACCGGTTTGCTAAACCAGGTTCAAAAGATGGAATAGCGAAAATAATAAGTGAACAAAAAGCTGAGGCTTAGCTGGAAATGGTAGACATGGTTTTCTGGTGTATTGCTGTTCTAACAGTTATTTCTGCTGCGTTTGTAGTACTTAATAATCAATTACTTTATGCAGCTGTAGGGTTACTTTTCACATTATTTGGTGTTGCTGGTTTATATGTTTTTCTATGGGCAGATTTCATAGCTGGAGTACAGCTTCTGGTCTATATTGGCGGAATATTGGTGCTGATCATTTTTGGTATTATGCTTACAAATCAAATTTCTTCTGTTCGATTATCTCAGACTAATGTACAACAAGGTGTTGGTGCTGTGGTGGTGACTTGGTTGTTTATTTTCTTAAGTATGGTGATTAGCAAAACACCCTGGTTAATCCGACCTGCACTGGAGCCTGAGAGTACCACTGCAGGGGTAGGGACCCTTTTACTAACAAGATATCTTCTCCCTTTTGAAGTAATATCCGTATTGTTATTAGGGGCCCTTATTGGTGCGGCTGTTTTATCCAGAGAAGGGAACTAGTGGATAATTTAAATAACTATTTATTTATTGCTGCTGTTTTGTTCTCTCTAGGAGTTTTTGGTGTAATAACACGACGAAATGGTATTGCAGTTCTAATGGGTGTTGAACTCATTCTAAATGCTGCCAATTTGAATTTTATAGCTTTCTCTCGCTTTGGGGGAATGAATTTAGATGGTCATATTTTCGGACTTATCGTTATTGTTCTTGCAGCCGCTGAAGCGGCAGTAGCTCTTGCAATTATAATTAACATCTATAATAATTTAAACACCATAAATGTTGATGAAGCATCCAGAATGAGACAATAATGGAACAGTATTTTATTCAGTTTTCTCTATTGATACTTCTTCTGCCATTGGCAGCTTTCGCGGTACAAATCTTTTTTGGGAAACGACTACCCCGTCAGGGAGACTGGGTATCTATTGGGGCCGTGGGGTTTACCCTTGTTTTATCATTGATCATGTTTGCTACCATGCTTTCAAGCTACGATTCCGGATTCTCAAAAGAAGCAAGTTTTACCTGGATTGATATGGGTTCATTTTCCATCGAATTAGGATTTTTGGTTGATAATATCACCATTATCATGCTTGTAGTGGTTGCACTCATCTCCACCTGCACTCATATTTTTTCATTAGAATACATGGCAGGAGATATCCGTTACTCGCGCTATTTTGCCTATCTGGGATTATTCACATTTTCCATGAATGGAATTGTGCTCGCCAATAATCTTATTTCTATGTACATGTCTTGGGAACTGGTTGGTGTGAGTTCTTACCTACTGATCGGTCACTGGTTTGAAAAAGATACTGCTGCCAATGCGGGTAAAAAAGCATTCCTTACAAATCGCATAGGCGATATTGGTTTCTTTATCGGTATAATGCTGCTTTATACCGCGGTTGGTTCTTTTATGTTTAGCGATATATTCAAAGGTGTAGCAGTTGGCAAAATCTCTGGAACAATGCTGACCTTGGCTGGTGTAGGCCTTTTTATGGGTGCCATGGGGAAATCATCCCAGTTTCCACTACATATCTGGTTACCCGATGCCATGGAAGGCCCCACGCCTGTTTCCGCCCTGATGCATGCGGCAACTATGGTTGCTGCAGGGGTTTATATGTCAGTACGAGTGTTTCCACTTTTTTCGCCTGATGCATTGCTAGTGGTGGCCTATGTAGGTGGTTTTACTGCTTTATTTGCAGCTTCTATTGCTGTAACTCAGACAGATATTAAGAAAGTTCTGGCCTACTCTACGGTGAGCCAACTTGGATATATGATTCTTGCAGTAGGAACTGGTGTATACACTGCAGCATTTTTTCATTTATTGACCCATGCTATGTTTAAAGCTAACCTTTTTTATGGCAGTGGTTCTGTGATACATGCCATGCACCACGCTCTTCATAATAAACATGATCATAATACTGACCCACAGGATATGCGTAATATGGGTGGATTTAAAGAGAAGATGCCTGTCACTTATTGGGCTATGCTGATAAGTACCCTAGCCATCGCAGGCGTGCCACTCTTTTCCGGATTTTTATCCAAAGATGCCATCTTGGCAGGTACCCTGGCTTTTGCCCAAAACCATCCTACTCACTTTTTGCTTCCGATTTTTGGATTCGGTGCTGCTGCCCTCACGGCATTTTATATGTTTAGGCTGATATTCCTCACTTTTCACGGAGCGCCCCAAATCCCAGACTTAATTGATGATATTCATGAATCACCAAAGCAAATGACCGGTCCGCTGGTTCTGCTATCTTCGTTATCCATTTTCGTTTTTTACACATTGCCCTATATCAACCCTTTATCGGACCATGGTTGGTTTACTGACCTAGTGGTGGCTGGAAATTCATTTGTGCCGGGCAATATGCCTGCATATGAGATTGCAAACCATGCTTATCATGCCCATCATACAGCAATGTATATTTCTATAGCTGTGGCTTTTTTTGGTATTACCCTTGCGACTCTGATGTATCTTCGTAAGGTCTTTTCGGCGGAAAACTGGGCAAAAAATTTTGGTAAACTTTATGATTGGAGCAGGAATAAATATTATTTTGATGAGCATTATGATCGTTTTCTCTATAAGCCATTTTTTCGTCTAGCCAATAAAGTGGCCTGGTTAGATTGGGATCTTTATGATAAATATTTTATTAATGGATTCGGTCGAGTTACAGACTGGCTGAGCCGTGTAACAGGTCGTTTTGACTTTGAAGGAATCGATCAAGGTCTTGTTGATAGTGCTGGAAGGATCATCAATTATCTGGGTGGTACTTTTAGAGAGTTACAGACTGGGAGACTGCAGAATTATTTGTTATACGTTACGGCTGGTCTAATTATTCTGACCATCATCCAGGCTTTTTAATTAAATGATGTGAGTAATAAATGGGTATTTTAAGTTTACTAATCTGGTTACCGATATTGGGTATGGTGGCTATAGCCTTTATTCCCCGGGAATATGAAAAACATATAAAAATTACTGCCGCAATTACAACCGGTATACAATTATTATTGTCTCTGATTCTCTGGCAGCGGTTTGATTCCAGTATTGGGACGATGCAGTTTTTGGAAAGATTAGAATGGATTCCTTCCTTTAATATCTCTTACATCCTTGGCGTAGATGGTTTGAGCCTGCCTATGGTCATTTTAACAGCCCTGCTTTGTTTTATCTGTGTGTTTGTCAGTTGGAATACATCGAAGGCGGTCAAGGGATATTTCACTTTATTTTTACTTTTGGATACAGGCATAGTTGGTGTTTTTCTCTCTCTCGATTTCTTCCTTTTTTACGTATTTTGGGAAGTAATGCTACTGCCTATGTATTTCTTGATAGGGATATGGGGTGGACCTCAGCGGGAATATGCGGCTATCAAGTTCTTTTTGTATACGTTATTTGGTTCGGTTTTAATGCTTGTAGGTATCCTGGGGCTTTATTTTTCATGCGGAAAAACCTTTGATATCCTAGAACTAATGAATATTGCGCCGGAAGCACTTCAAGGAGTAGTCTGGTGGGGGATGAGTGGGATTAAGGTAATATGGGTACTGCTCTTTATTGGTTTTGCCATTAAGGTTCCCGTTTTCCCTTTCCATACATGGTTGCCCTTGGCCCATGTGGAAGCACCTACAGCCATTTCTGTCATTCTTGCAGGAATACTCTTAAAGCTTGGTGTCTATGGAATATTGAGAATTAACTATGGTCTTATGCCAGATGGGGTATACTGGTTTTCTGGCGCATTGGCATTCCTGGGGCTTATTAATGTGGTTTGGGGAGGGTTGTGTGCCTTGGCACAGACAGATCTGAAAAAATTAGTGGCTTATTCCAGTGTAAATCATATGGGATATTCATTAATCGGCATGGCCGCAGTTATTGCTGCAGGCACCGCTAATGGCACGAACTTCAAGGCTGCACAAGCCGGAATGGGCGGTGCTGTTTTCCAGATGTTTAACCATGGTACCATCTCTGCGATGCTCTTTATCCTGGTGGGTGTCATCTATGAAAGGGCACATCACAGAGATATAGATAGTTTTGGTGGATTGGCCAGTCAAATGCCGGTTTATACAGGCATCACTGCTGTGGCTTTCTTCGCCGGTCTAGGATTACCAGGTCTCTCTGGATTTATAAGCGAAGCAATGTGCTTTATTGGTGCATTCCCAGTATATAGAGGCATTGTGATTGCGTCCACCATTGGAATTCTATTAAATGCGGCATATTTCCTATGGGCATTTCAGCGGATTTTCTTTGGAAAATTAAATGAAAAATACAATAAACTGCCTGAAATTAATCGATTGGAGCTTTTTACAGTGGTGCCTCTCTTGGTGATTACGATATTTTTTGGTATTTATCCCTCCCCATACCTCGATATTATTGCAAGGACAATGGATGTGATCATCAATAGCGTCGTGTCTCTATCCACATTCGCGGGCATGTAAGGAATATCAATGACCAACCTACAAAGCCTTGATTTTTACTGGCCTGAGCTTATACTTACTGGTGTTATTGTACTGGGCATTCTTTTTGACCTCTTCCTGGATAAAAAAGATTCAGGTAATGTAGGATGGGTTTTGATCCTTGGCTTAATCGCGGTGGGTCTGGCCATATATATGCAGGATGACTCTAGAACAACAACCCTTTTCATGGACTCTATTGTGTTGGACTCGTTTGCTTCCTTTTTCAAAATACTGGTTATATTGGCTACTATTTTTGTATCAGTAGTGAGCTGGGAGACCGATGAACTAGCTGACTACCGAAAAGGAGAATATTTTACTTTACTGGGTATTATTGTTCTAGGTTTATTTCTAATGGTGTCGGCTGTAGATCTGGTAATGGTCTATTTATCAATTGAAGTTGTTTCTATAATGTCTTTCATCTTGGCTGGCTATTTAAAACAGAATACAAAGTCAAATGAAGCCGGACTCAAATATGTTGTATATGGTGCTTTTTCATCCGGTATTATGCTATTTGGGATAAGCATATTGTATGGATTAGCAGGTAGTACTAATTACTTTGAAATCCAGCAAGCAATAGAGAATTTGGATCAAACTGCTAATGCGGCCCTGGTCATGGCACTGATCATGATTTTGGCAGGTTTTGGTTACAAAATATCTGCAGTCCCTTTCCATTTCTGGACACCCGATGTTTATGAAGGGGCCCCTACCACCATAACAGCTTATTTATCTGTGGCACCCAAGGCAGGTGCTCTGGCCATGATGATCCGTTTTTTCAATCAGGTACTTGCCGATGGTGGTGCCATGACTAGTATAGAAGGAATTAGCGTAACCCAAATACCTTGGCCGGAACTTTTGAGTCTAATAGCGGTAATTACCATGACTCTGGGAAACTTGATCGCAATTCAGCAAAACAATTTGAAACGGATGCTAGCCTATTCGAGTGTTGCTCATGCTGGATATATGTTGCTGGCCTTGCCAGTTATGTCCAGTCAAGCTGTTTACGCCGTGATGATTTATCTGGTGATGTATCTGTTCATGAATCTGGGTGCTTTCTTTGTTGTGATAGCAGTAAAAAATAAAACTGGCGGTGAAACCTTCGATGATTACCGAGGTTTGGGATGGGAAATGCCTTTAGTTGGTGTGGTTATGACCATTTTTATGGTATCGCTCACAGGCTTGCCGCCTACTGCTGGATTCATTGGTAAGTTTTATATTTTTGCAGCTCTGATAAAAGGAGGCTCACAATTTTATTATCTGGTGATATTGGCAGGGCTAAATAGTGTTATATCCTTATACTATTATCTAAGAGTTGTAAAAGTTATGTTTTTGGAAGGTGAAAGAAGTGAAACCATCATTCAGCCTCCTGCGGTTATGATGGGTATGCTACTACTAACAGCGATTCCAACAGTTTTATTTGGAATTTACTGGTCTCCTATTGCTAACTGGATTAACCACTCAATGATTTTTTTTATTCAGGCAATTTAATACCTTGAAATAATGTGGTTTATAGATGGATCATATTGATTTAAAAAAGGGTCATAATATCCGAATTTCTGGACAACCATCAGGTGAAATATTCTCAATTACTAGGTCTGAAACTTTCGGTCTTTCTCCAGATGAATTCCATGGAATAAAACCAAAACTTATGGTTGCTGAGGGTGACCAAGTTAAGCTGGGTTCACCTTTATTTTTTGATAAAACAAAACCTGAAGTAAAATGGGCTTCACCGGCTAGCGGAACAATCAAAAACATTCAATTTGGACAAAGACGGATTATAGAAAAAATTGAAATAAAGGACTCTGGCAATGATGCAGTTGAAGGGCCAGTTTATACGCAAGATCAATTGTCCAACCTGGATCGGGAAACGGTTCTGAAAATCATCTTGGATGCCAATTTGTTTCCAATGATTCGACAGCGTCCTTTCAATAAAATCGCAGATCCAAAAGAGAGCCCTAGGGATATTTATATTTCCGCTATCAATACAGCACCCTTATCTATTGATTTGGAACCGATTCTATCTTTAGAGAAAAATGCCTTCCAGACCGGAGTTACTGCTTTAAGTAAATTAACCTTGGGTGAGGTAATTGTTACGTTGATGAAAGGATCTGATTTCAAGGATATTTCTAACGCAACTACTCAGACGATTTCCACTTTGCACCCGGCCGGGAACGTTGGTATTCAGATTCACCATTCTAAACCAATAAATCCTGGTGATATAATCTGGACAGTTGATGCACAGAATGTAGTAGCTCTAGGAAAACTATTTTTGACTGGGAAATACGATACTAAACGGGTTGTATCTGTGGCCGGACCAGGCGCTTCCAATCCCCAGTTTGTGTTTTCTAGCGTTGGATCCAGTATTAAATCTTTAATGATAAATCAGGAAATTGATTCGGACGTTCGACTCATTTCTGGCGATGTTTTAACGGGGTCTAAAAAGGAGCTCGATCAATATCTTGGTTTTTTTGATACCGCCGTGGCTATTCTACCAGATACGGTAGAGAGACCTTTTATGGGAATGCTGCAACTTGGTAACAGTAAGACAAAATACAGTCTTACAAATACATTTTTCTCTTTTGGAGAATCATTATTTCAATTTAATACGGCTCAAAATGGCAGTCAACGTGCCATGGTTCCTATAAATGCATGGGAAAATGTATTACCAATGGATATATACCCGAATGCTCTATTTAGGGCCATTCTGGCCGAAGATATCGAAGAAATGGAGAAGTTGGGTATTTGGGAGTGTGATGATGAGGATTTTGCTCTCTGTAGCTTTGCATGTCCCAGCAAGATTGATGTGGGAGCTGTAATTCGTAAAGGTTTGGATTTGATGGAAGCAGAAGGGTAAACGATGCATTGGCTTAGACGACTTTTAGACAATATCGCACACCATTTTGAAGACGGTGGGAAACTGAAAAAATTAGAACCTATATTTGAAGCCACTGATACCATTCTATATTCTACCGATGAAAGGACAAAATCAGGTCCACATATTCGTGATAGCGTTGATATTAAACGTATTATGATTCTCGTTGTGATCTCTCTCTTGCCATGTTATTTATTTGGGGCTTTGAATGTTGGTCACCAGTATGCGCTTGCATTTTCAATTAATACAACGTGGATTGAAAATCTAACCAAGGGTGCTTCTATTATTGTTCCAATTATTACCATTACATTCATCTCAGGTGCATTTTGGGAAGTATTATTTGCGGTGGTTCGTCGGCACCCAATATCGGAAGGATTTCTTGTTACTTGTGCTTTGATTCCACTCACTCTCCCTCCTTCTATACCCCTGTGGCAGGTTGCAGTTGCTACTTCATTTGGTATTGTAATTGGAAAGGAAATATTTGGCGGTGTTGGAATGAATATTTTTAATCCGGCACTTACGGCAAGAGCATTTCTTTATTTTACATATCCGGCACAAATCTCTGGAGATAAAGTATGGGTGATAGCGCCAGATGGTTTCTCGGGCGCTACAGCGCTCAGTATTCCTGCGGGTCAAACAAATGTTAATGCAGTTAATCTGTTAAATGATGCAACCTCTTTTACGGTTTTTGATTATACATGGATGAATATGTTTATGGGATGGATTCCGGGATCGATTGGTGAAACTAATAAGTGGCTAATTATTGTGAGTGCATTATTCCTCATATTAATTGGTATCGCCAGTTGGCGTGTTATGATTGCATCTATATCAGGAATGCTAATCACTGCTTTTATTATGAATCTTCTTGCAAAATATTCATCCAATGCTATGCTTACTATTCCTCCACATTACCACCTTGTGATGGGAAGTTTTCTTTTTGGCACTGTTTTTATGGCTACTGAGCCTGTGACTGGTGCACATACTGATATGGGAAGGTGGATCTACGGATTATTCATTGGATCACTAACGGTGATTATTCGTAGCATCAATCCTGCATATCCTGAAGGAATTATGCTAGCTATACTGCTTATGAATGCTTTTGCACCATTGATCGATTATTTTGTTGTACAAAGCAACATTAAAAAACGAATGCTACGTTATGCGCAGTAATATATACACAATATCATTTACATCTATCATGACAATTATTTTAGGTTTCATCCTTTCAACTGTTGCAGGAAAATTAGAAGTTATTCAGAATGAGCAAGTAGAGAATGATATGAAAAAAAATATACTTGTTTCACTCGGTTATGTGCAGTCATCAGAAAATCCTTGGACATCAAAAGATGTTCAAAATTTATTTGAAAAAAATATAGAAAGTTATGTTCTTGATCCTTATGGTAACCGCAAAGATGTAGATCCACAATCCATAGATAGCGAGATAGATATTGAAAATCTTCCAGTATATTTAAAAAAAGAAAATGGACAAATTGATGGTTATGCAATACCTATCTCTGGAAAGGGTTTGTGGTCTACCCTTTATGGATTCTTTGCTATTGAACCGGATGGTCGTACGGTAAAAGGTATTACGTTTTACAAACATAAAGAAACGCCAGGACTAGGCGGTGAAGTGGATAAGGAATGGTTCCAAAATAATTTTATTGGTAAAAAGTTTGTAGATCAAAATGACAATTTAGTGGGAATAAAAGTTTTAAAAGGAAAGGTGGACCGAAATAGTTCAACTGCATATTATAAAGTTGATGGAATATCTGGTGCAACGATCACAAGTAAAGGATTAGAGAAATTTCTCCTTGATGATCTAAAAAAATATGACCCATTTTTTCAAAAAATTAGACTCGGAAAAGGCTAATGGCATTACTCGGTAAGCAATCCAAACACGCACTTACAGATCCATTGATGGCAAATAATCCTATCAGTTTGCAGGTGCTTGGTATTTGTTCCGCCTTGGCAGTCACTGTGAAAATGGATACGGCTGTTGTGATGACACTTGCTGTGGTTGCTGTTTTAAGCATTTCAAATACAATTATCTCAATAATTAGGAGTTTAATTCCAGGTAAAGTTCGCATTATTGTCCAACTTTCAGTGATTGCTAGTCTTGTAGCTCTGACCGATCAAATATTAATGGCATATATGTACGATATAAGTAAAGAACTTTCCGTTTTTGTGGGCCTTATTATCACAAATTGTATTGTTTTGGGTCGTGCAGAAGCATTTGCCATGCAGAATTCACCTGGGAAAGCATTCCTTGACGGTTTTGGTAATTCCCTGGGTTATGGAGGATTTTTAATAGCTGTAGCATTTCTTAGAGAATTGCTGGGTAGTGGTTCCATCTATGGTTATCAAGTTATACCTGATTCATTGTATGCGGTCGGATACGAGAATATGGGTCTTATGGTTTTATCGCCAGGGGCATTTATAATCCTTGGTCTACTTGTTTGGGTACAGCGGATAATAGCAGGAATTGAAGAGGAATAAATTTGCTAGAACATTACATAAGCATTGCAACCAAAGCAATATTCATTGAAAATATTCTCCTTGCCTATTTTTTGGGTATGTGCTCTTTTCTCTCAATCTCAAAAAAAGTAGATACATCAATTGGTCTTGGTTTTGCAGTTATTTTTGTTCTTGGCATTACAGCACCTGCAAATTGGGCTATCCATAATTATTTTCTAAAACCAGGTGCACTTGTGTGGCTAAATCCCGATTACGGTATTGATGGTGGTAAGTCGATTAATTTAAACTTTTTAAACTATATTGTATTTATTGCTGTTATTGCTGCTATGGTCCAGTTGGTCGAAATGATAATCGATAGATTTTCACCAACATTATACATCAACCTCGGGATTTTTTTACCTTTGATTGCAGTGAATTGCTCTATTCTTGGTGGATCATTATTTCTAGTAGAGCGTGAATATACTTTTATAGAATCTGTGGTTTATGGTCTAGGATCTGGTATTGGTTTCTTCCTAGCTATTTCATGTATGGCATCTATAAGGCAGCGGATTCGCTATTCTAATGTCCCTGCAAAACTAAGGGGTGTAGGTATTACTATGTTGCTTACTGGCCTAATCTCTATGGCATTCATGGCATTCTCTGGCATTGATATATAATGGAAGAAGTTTTTTTTACTATTATTGTGTTTACAGGGGTAATCCTTGTATTGGTGTTAATTTTAAATTTTGCAGAAAGTCAACTTCTTCCGCAGATAGATGTTTCCATAGAAATAAATGGAGAACCTGATAAAAGTATCATTACACGTCCTGGATCAACCTTATTAAGTGCGCTTGCGGGGCAATCTATCTTTCTCCCATCGGCATGCGGTGGCGGTGGTACCTGTGCTATGTGTGAGTGTCAGGTGCTAGAAGGAGGAGGCGAAATATTACCAACTGAGACAGGACATATAAGCCGTAAAAAAGCTAAGGATAACTGGCGTCTTTCCTGTCAGGTGAAAGTTAAAGAGAATATGGTAATACATGTTCCAGATGAAATTTTCAGCATACAAAAATGGGAGTGTACGGTTGAATCCAATAAGAACGTAGCAACCTTTATTAAAGAGCTAGTACTTAATTTGCCTGAAGGAGAAAATTTAAATTTCCAAGCTGGAGGTTACATCCAGATTGATATACCTGAGTATCTTAATTTAACATTTAATGATTTCTCAATAGAAGATGAATACCATCCTGACTGGGATAAGTATAAAATCTGGGATTTAGTTGCTAATAACCAAGAGCCTGTATTTAGGGCATATTCAATGGCTAACCATCCTGCTGAAGGCAACCGCGTTATGCTCAATGTGCGTATTGCAACACCTCCACCGCCACTGTGGGATGAAGTATCACCTGGCCTTGCTTCATCTTACATATTTAATTTGAAAAAAGGTGATAAGGTGAATATCTCGGGTCCCTATGGTGAATTTTTTATTAAAGATTCAGAAAAAGAAATGGTATATATAGGGGGTGGAGCCGGAATGGCACCAATGCGGTCTCATCTATTTCATCTTTTTCAGACACTAAAAACTAATCGTAAAGTCTCCTTTTGGTATGGTGCTAGATCTGTTAGGGAGATGTTTTATGATAATGATTTCAAGAAGATTCAAAATGAATTTCCCAATTTCAGTTACCAGGTAGCATTATCTGAACCTGAGCCGGAAGATAACTGGGATGGCCCCACCGGATTTATTCACCAGGTACTTCATGATGATTATTTGAAAGATCATGAAGATCCCACCGAGGTAGAGTATTATATGTGTGGTCCACCACCAATGATTAATGCCTGTGATAATATGTTGGACAGTTTGGGTGTTGAAAGGGAAATGATCGCCTATGACAGTTTTGGCTAATTACTGTTTAATATCAATTTTCCGAAATGCCCAACTTTTGTTGGGCATTTTGTTTCTCTGGTCAGGATGTAGCTATCCAAATCTAGTAAATACTTTTTCCGGTTCGACTATGGGCACTACCTATTCAATAAAGATAATTTCACAAAATCCTTTCCAGTACCCTTCTAAAATTCAAAATAGTATCGATTCTATTTTAACTATAGTTAATATGCAACTGTCGACCTGGATTCCTGATAGTGAAATTTCTCAGTTCAATTTTAATCAATCAGTTGATCCTTTTCCCGTTTCAGAAACCTTTGCTAATGTGGTGAGAACATCTTTAGAAATTTCACAAAAAACAGATCATTATTTTGATGTAACTGTTTTTGATTTAATGAGTCTTTGGGGATTCGGACCAAATCCTAAATCAGGTTTACCATCCCATGAAGAAATTCAAAAAGTTTTAAATTATACAGGATCTAAAATAATTTCTTTTGAAAATGGATCATTGATAAAAAATAATCCTGCCACAAAATTAGATTTGAATGCCATCGCTAAAGGGTATGCGGTGGATGAGGTGTTTCATTTTCTTAGATTTAAGGGATATAGTGATCTGTTTGTTGAGATTGGAGGAGAAGTAAGGTGTCTAGGACGAAACCAAAAAAATAAATACTGGTCTATAGGAGTTGAGAACCCCCCAGCTGGGAAAAAGCTAGATCGGACATTCGCAGCTATTATTTACTCAGATGGTGGATCCATCGCTACTTCAGGGAATTACCGAAATTTTGTGGATATGGAAGGTGATATATTAGGCCACACCATCAATCCAAAAACCGGTTATCCAGTTCAGACTAATATCCTATCTGTTACTGTCCAGTCAAAATCTTGTATGATTGCCGATGCATGGGCCACAGCTCTGATGGCAATGGAATATGAATTAGGGGTAAAGATAGCGTCCGAAAATCCAGAAATAAAAGCAATATGGATTCTTGGTGCGAAAGATGGTACAAGAAGAATTGCTAGTTCACATGGAGTACAAATAGAAGACTCGATTTATGAGATTATACGCTAACGGAATTTGATTCGGAGTTCTCGCATTTCTGCGGATCACCTCCACAATAAGAACAGACTCCATCAGGATTTAATCCGCCGCATGAGCCGGATAAGGGTTTGTTACCAAATATGATACCGACTGCCATAAAGGAAACAGCTACTATTAAAACAAGAATACTAAGTATAATATCCACATTTGATAATACGCGAAAATATAATTTTGCACCAATTAATTATCGTCGATCTAGGGACTATAAATTATTTAAATTAAAGGTTAATATAAAACCACGAATGAAAAATATGATAAATAAAACATTACTATTATTTATGATAGTAATCCCTTCGTTTATTTTTGCTGGAACCACTGCTATGGGCCATGCTCCGCATTTGGATGGGAGTATTGAAAACCTCAGTATCTTTTGGATTGTTCCATTTGTTGGAATTTTGTTTTCCATTGCTATATTTCCATTAGTGGCTCCACATTTTTGGCACCACCATTTTGGGAAAATATCACTTTTTTGGGCTTTATCTCTAATTATACCATTTTTTTTAAAGGAAGGGTATGAAATTACCGTTTATGAATTACTTCACGTTGGTTTATTAGAATACGTTCCCTTCATTATTTTGCTGTTAGCACTTTTTACAATTTCAGGGGGAGTTCAACTTACTGGATCTTTGGTAGGATCACCTATGGTGAATACTTCCATTATTTTTATAGGAACAGTCTTGGCTAGTTGGATGGGTACTACAGGAGCAGCCATGTTGCTTATTCGTCCCTTGATTCGTGCCAATGCTAATCGAAAACAAAAAGTTCATATCATTGTTTTTTTCATCTTTTTGGTTGCCAATATTGGTGGTTCACTGACCCCACTTGGAGACCCTCCCCTTTTTCTTGGATTCTTAAAAGGTATTGATTTTTTCTGGACGACTAAAGCTATGTTTATTCCCATGCTATTTATGGTGGTTGCCTTACTTCTCATTTTTTATTTTCTGGATTCATACTACTATAAGAAAGAACAAGACAACATCGAAGAAAAGGATGATGGGGCACATAAATTAGGCCTCAAAGGTTCATTTAACTTATTATTAATACTAGGTGTCATTGGGGGTGTTTTATTGAGCGGTTTTTGGCGTCCTCAAATATATTTTGAAGTGTACCACATACATTTGGAATTGCAAAACCTTTTTCGAGATGTTTTACTTTTAAGTTTGGCCTATACCAGTTGGGTGATGACTCCCAAATCTATTAGGGAGGCAAATGAATACACATGGTTTCCCATTATTGAAGTGGCAAAATTATTTGCAGGAATTTTTGTGACAATTATTCCAGCCATTGCTATCCTCAAAGCTGGAACAAAAGGCGCACTGGCTTTGATTGTTTCTTCTGTTTCAAATAATGGTGAGCCCATCAATATAATGTATTTTTGGGCAACTGGAATTTTATCAAGTTTTTTGGATAATGCTCCTACCTATCTTGTCTTTTTTAATACTGCAGGAGGAAATCCTGTCACCTTGATGGGAGATATGTCGAGTACCTTATTAGCTATCTCTGCAGGTGCGGTATTCATGGGTGCGAATACCTATATTGGGAATGCACCAAATTTTATGGTTAAATCAATTGCTGAATCATCAGGAATTAAAATGCCTAGCTTCTTTGGATTTTTTATTAAGTGGTCCTTACCAATTCTTTTTCCGCTCTTTATTATAGTTTCAGTAATATTTTTCTGATGAGAATTTCAAAAGTAACAACCAAAAAAGGAGACAACGGTCAGACAGACTTGGGGACTGGACAACGAGTCCCGAAAAACCATATACGAATTCAGACATTAGGTTCATTAGACCATTTGAATTCGATTATTGGTTGGGCTGCTTCAATTGCGGTGCCCCAATTGAAAAAAGATTTAGAATCCATCCAGCAGGATTTGTTTAATCTCGGTGGTGAATTATCTTTACCAGATTCAGATCTTAATCTACTAAAAGATGAAAGGATCCTGTGGTTAGAATCAGGAATAGAACAGTTAAATAGGGAACTTCCACCATTAAAAGAGTTTATTCTACCAGGTGGATCCGAATTATCCTGTCGAATTCAAATCGCCAGAACGGAATGTCGGAATGTTGAAAGAGATTTGGTATCTCTTAGAAATGAAGTAGAAATGAATGATAATTATTTAGTTTATTTAAATAGGTTATCGGATTATTTGTTTGTGTTAGCCCGAAAAGTTCAGTCTATGACAAATAATCCTGAAATTCATTGGGATTATAAAAAATAATATGGACTATAATAATACAGATATCAATTGGCATGAAGTTAACGATGTAATTAATGATTCAAACCGGATAATGCTTACGACCCATGAGAATCCTGATGGTGATGGGTTAGGATCGGAATGTGGTTTATATTACCATTTTAAAGAGAAAAATAATGATGTGCGAATAATAAACTATTCACCCATACCCAGTGATTATGATTTTTTGAATATAGATGGCATCTTTGAAACTTATGACCATAATCTTCATCATGAATGGATGAAAGATGTGGATATGGTTATTATTTTTGACGTGGGTGATTATGTGCGTATACGGACTATTGTGGATGTGATTGATTATTATGGATTAAATACCATGAATATAGATCACCACCCCCATTCTAATGATCATCAATTTACTCATAATATAGTAGATCTGTCCGCTGCAGCAACAGGTTGTATGATATACGATTATTTGAAATTTGCCCGATCCAAACCGATTGGTAAAAAGAGTTTGGAAGGTATTTATACAGCTGTTATGACGGATACAGGCTGTTTTAGATATAGTAATACAGATAACAAGTGCCACGAAATTGCTATTGAATGTTTAAATGTTGGTCTCGAAACGCATAAGATTTATAAAGCAGTATACGAAAACAATTCCAAATCCAGAATGCAACTCTTGGGTGAACTTTTATCTAATATTCACTATGAATTAGATGGTAATTTGGCGTGGTTTTTAGTTACACTAGATATGATAAAACGTGCCAACGCTACCAAAGCAGATGTGGAAGGGTTTTCTGATATGGTGCGCACTATAAGAGGCGTGGAAGTTGCTTTAATGATCATGGAAAACGATACCGATTCCTGTAGAATTAATTTTAGATCAAAGGGTAAATATAGTGTGAATGATATTGCAAAATCCCTTGGAGGCGGTGGACACGCATTTGCTGCTGGTGCAATAGTTGCGGGATCATTAGAGAATGTAAGAGAAATAGCTTTGGAAGTGTCTATGAAATCCATTCAACAAAAAATAAACGAATATTCATGAGGATTCTATTAGCAAAAGATGCAGGTTATTGCTTCGGTGTTCGTGATGCAGTAAATCTGGCTTATAATACAGCATTAGACTATGGGGAGGTCTACATGCTGGGAACAATTGTCCATAATGAAAACGTGGTGGAATCGTTATCAAAAGTTGGAGCCAAGGTCGTGGATTCTTTAGATGAAGTTCCTAAAGGTAAGCCGATTCTGCTTCGTGCACACGGAACTGAACCGGGAGTCTGGGATAAAGCCAAGAAAAAAAAATTGAACATAGTTGATGCCACCTGTCCCTTAGTAGTTGAAATTCATAATGAGATTAAAAAACTTGATGCCGATGGAAGAAGAATAATTATTATCGGTGATCATGGCCACGATGAAGTCCTAGGCATTGCTGCTCAGGTGAATAATCCGATCATCGTATCAAATTTTGAAGAAGCTAAAGCACTTCGTAAAATAAAAAAAGCAGGAGTAGTGAGTCAATCCACTCAAATGCTTGAAAATGTACAAGAAATTATTAACGTATTGATGGAGAAGGTTTTTGATTTGCGTTTTATTAATACGATTTGTTTTCCAACTCGCAGAAATCATGAACAAATCAAAGAATTAGCAACCAAATGCGAAGTCATGATAGTAATAGGTTCTTTCACAAGTGCAAACTCGAATCGACTAACGCAATTAGCGTTGGAAAGGAATAAACGATCATATCAAGTCACCTGTGCAGAAGATTTGGAACAATCCTGGTTTGAGAATTGTGAAACGGTGGGAATCTCTGCCGGTGCTTCTACACCAGATGATATCATCAATAGTGTAGTTAAAAAAATAAGAGAAATCGGTAGTGTGACCGAAGAGGAGTTGATTTATGAGTAAAGGGACTTTTGAAGTTAAGGTTGGCCTTGCAGAAATGTTAAAAGGTGGTGTCATCATGGATGTAACAACATCTGATCAGGCAAAAATCGCTGAGGATGCAGGTGCATGTGCAGTGATGGCACTGGAACGGATTCCTGCAGACATCCGCAAGGATGGAGGTATTTCCCGTATGAGTGATCCGGAAATGATCCGTGACATCCAGGAACAAGTATCTATACCTGTTATGGCAAAATGCAGAATAGGTCATTTTGCAGAAGCACAGGTGCTTGAAACACTTGAAATAGATTTTATTGATGAAAGTGAAGTACTGACACCAGCAGATGAACATAACCATATTTGGAAACATGAATTTAAAATTCCATTCGTATGTGGTTGCAGAAACTTAGGTGAAGCTTTACGAAGGATTGCTGAAGGAACTGCCATGATTAGAACAAAAGGTGAAGCCGGTAGTGGTAATATCGTTGAAGCAGTTCGTCATATGCGTACTGTGATGACGGAAATCAAGAGAGTTACAAGGCTAGATCAAGATGAATTGGTTGCAGAATCTAAAAATTTAGGCGCACCATTATCCTTAATTCAACAAGTTGCGAAACTTGGAAAACTTCCTGTGCCAAATTTTGCGGCAGGCGGGGTTGCCACACCTGCAGATGCATCCCTCATGATGCAACTAGGCGCAGAATCTGTATTCGTTGGATCAGGGATTTTTAAAAGTGATGATCCTGCTGTAAGGGCAAAAGCAGTGGTAGAAGCAACAACATTTTATCAGGATGCAGGACGAGTAGCAGACGCAAGTTCAGGACTTAAACGTGCAATGAAAGGTTTAGATATGTCTGAAATTCCTCACGAGGAGAGGCTCCAAGAGCGAGGTTGGTAATTAAAGTCGGCGTTTTAGAACTGCAGGGTGATTTTGCCTTGCACCATCGAGTGTTTGAGCGATTAGAAATTCAATCTGTCCCAGTTAAGGTCGCGTCAGATTTAGATTTAATTGATGGATTGGTTATTCCTGGAGGGGAATCCACAACAATGTCTCTATTGATTAATTCATTGAAACTGTGGAGTCCATTGAATGAGTTTGCAAAAGATCATCCTGTTTTGGGAACCTGTGCAGGACTCATTATGATGGCAAGAGATGTAACAGATAAAAGAGTGAAACCTTTGGGATTATTAGATATCGTTGTGGATAGAAATGCGTATGGCCGACAAATAGAATCTTCCACGAAAATCGTAACCTATTGTTTCAATTCTATTCATAAATTCGAGTTAGCTACAACATTTATTCGTGCACCTATAATTTCAGAAATAGGAGTTAATATACAAATTCTTGGGAAATTCGATGGTGTCCCGGTGGCAGTTTTATCCGAACATCATTTGGGCCTTTCTTTTCATCCCGAATTAAATGAGATTGATATATTTCATGAAGTTCTTTTTGATACTTCCAGCCAATATTTTTACAAAAAGTTAAACCATGCTCATGCAACTTAAATTTTTACCAAATATTAATGCTCCGGAAGATATAAGGGGATTTTCAAACCAAGAACTTCATGAACTTTGTGATGAGATTCGTAATTATACTATAAATACAATCACTGAGATTGGGGGACATTTAGCACCCACATTGGGGGTCATCGAGCTTACGGTGGCACTTCACTATATCTATAAGACACCAAGGGATAAATTGATTTGGGATGTTGGACACCAAGGGTATGCCCATAAGCTATTAACAGGTCGGTTTAAGGATTTTACCACAATTCGCAAGTTTAGAGGGTTGAGTGGATTTTTAAAACGTAGCGAAAGTGAATATGATGTAATTGGTGCTGGGCATGCATCAACGTCAATTTCTGCTGCTTTAGGTATTACTGAAGCACGATATCAAACCAATGGTAATTATCGAGTTGCCGCAATCATTGGTGATGGATCTATGACAGGTGGATTGGCATTTGAAGGAATTAACAATGCAGGTCATATAGGGCGTCAACTCTTAGTTATTTTAAATGACAATGAAATGTCTATCAGTCCAAACGTTGGAGCAATATCTACCTATTTCACAAGACTAATTTCCAATCCACTATATAATAGGATACGCAATGAAATCTGGGAGCTTACAGGTATGATTCCATTAGGAAAAACAAAGACCCGAAATTTTATTCGTAAGATTGATGAAAGTTTGAAAAGTTTGATTGTACCTGGTATGCTATTTCACGAATTAGGATTCCGTTATTTTGGCCCCATCAATGGTCATGACCTTGATGAAGTCATCCATACCTTGGACAATATAAAAGATATTAAAACACCTGTTTTGCTTCATGTTATTACGAAAAAAGGAAAGGGTATGGTCACGGTAGATAATAAAAAAGGTGAATACCATGATGATGCGGTAAAATACCATGCAGTGAAACCAAATGGTAAAAAAGAAGCACGGCCCTATAAAATTGAACCTAAATTCCCAAATCAGTCAGGTCCTATTTTCCAGGATGTATTTGGAAAACTCTCGTGCGAAGTTGCTCGAAATCGGGAAGATATCGTCTGTATTACAGCAGCAATGCGTGAAGGTACAGGCTTGGTCCCTTATTCGAAAGAGTTTCCAAATAGATATTATGACGTGGGTATCGCAGAAGGTCATGGTATAACATTTGCAGCAGGTCTAGCTTCTGAAGGGATTCGTCCCATCGCGGCCATCTATTCTACATTTTTACAGCGTGCCTATGATCATATTATCCATGATTGTGCGATCCAGAATCTTCCCGTTATTTTTTGTATGGACCGTTCCGGGATCGCCGGTGAAGATGGACCAACACACCACGGTGCTTTGGATCTTGCCTACATGCGGTGTATTCAAAACATGATTGTCACAGCACCAAAAAGTGGAAACGAGTTCAGACATTTGCTTTATACCGCACTCAATATTAAAGATCAGCCCTTTTCAATTCGTTACCCAAAAGCAAGTTCAGTAGAATTTGATGAAAATGGTCAGGCTGAGCTTATTCCTATCGGATCGTGGGAAATTGAACAGCATGGTTCCGATGTTGCAATCTTAGCAGTTGGACCCATGGTTTATTCTGCATTAGATGTTTCTAAACAATTAAATGCATCAGATATATCTTGCGAAGTTGTCAACTGTCGATTTATCAAACCCATGGATGAAGCCTATCTGCGGTCTATGAAAAATAATTTTTCAAATATCATTACCATTGAAGAGGGAACTGTGATTGGAGGATTTGGCGATGGTGTTGCCAGTTGGCTTTTGGAGAATGGATACTCTGGTCAATTCCAGAAATTAGGATTGCCTGATTCTTTTGTAGAACATGGCACCCGAGATCAAATTTTATCTATGATTGGATTGGATCCTTCCGGCATTGCAACCACGATTCAAAAATCAGTTAGATTTAAAAAAGAACCTGCTTTTTCTTAACACTTGAATTCTCTTTTCCTTTTATTAGCCGGACTAATCATTTTTGGGCTGGGCTATAGGTTTTATGCGAATTTTATTGCATATAAAATTTATTCAATAAAAGAATTTTCCGAGATTGTGCCATCTCAGGAATTTGAGGATGGTATTGATTTTGTTCCGACGAAAAAAGAAATCCTGTTTGGCCATCATTTTACATCCATAGCTGGTGCGGCGCCTATCATTGGACCATGCATCGCAGCATTTTGGGGATGGCTACCTGCATTTCTTTGGATTGTTTTGGGGACAATCTTTATGGGCGCTGTTCATGATTTTGGGGCGCTGGTAGTTTCCGTTCGGGAGAAGGGTAAAACTATCGCAGATATCACAGGCACCATCATCAATAAACGTGTGCGTACCATGTTTCTCATTTTTGTCATGATGTTGAGTTGGTTGGTGCTAGCTGTTTTCGCCATGGCCATTGCTGGATTGTTTGTAAACGTACCCACAGCTGTACTCCCGGTGAATATTGAAATAATTATCGCTATCATTGTTGGATTTCTGCTTTACAAAAAAAAGATGGATGCATTAATCCCATCCATCGTTGCACTAATCTTGCTTTATCTTTTTGTGTATTTTGGTTCATTTACTCCTTTGTCATTTGAGTTCGTTGGGATTGATAAATCTACTCAATCCACACTCTGGATCATTTTACTTTTTGTGTATTCCGGGATTGCCAGTTTGCTTCCGGTATGGCTCTTGCTTCAACCACGGGATTATATCAACAGCCACCAATTAGTGGTGGGATTGGCTTTGATTTTTATTGGAATAGCTATAGCACAGCCGGTAGTAGAAGCCCCCATGGTTCGAATTTCAGGAGAGGGCGTTCCCAATTTGTTTCCTTTATTATTTGTTACCATTGCCTGTGGCGCCATCAGTGGCTTTCATGGTTTGGTTGCTTCTGGAACGACATCAAAGCAAGTTGCCAATATGATAGATACTAAAATTATTGGATATGGTGCTATGTTGGGTGAAGGGACATTGGCTTTAGTTTCCACAATTGCTGCAGTTGCAGGCATTTCACTTGTGACAAATTGTAGTTTGCCATCAGTGGGCCCTGTAGAAGATTTAAATTGGCACGTTTATTATGATACATGGGCCAATGCGTCAACAAATAAGGCAACAGCCTTTGTGCTGGGCGGTGGAGCTTTAATTGAATCTTTGGGTATTCCTCCAGCTTTATCAAAAACAATTATGGCTGTGCTGGTGATCTCATTTGCTGCAACGACCTTGGATACAGCCACTCGCATTCAGCGATTTATATTAATGGAAATTGGGCAGGTAATAAACTTCTCGATCTTAAAAAATAGATATACAGCAACTATTGTCGCAATCGTCCCCGCATTATTACTTACACTTTGGCATGTGAAAGATCCAATTTCCGGGAAAGAGATTCAGGCAGGCTGGGCTCTTTGGCCTATCTTTGGTGCATCTAATCAAATGTTGGCTGCTCTAACATTAATGATGATTTCTATTTATTTTTGGAAAAGGAAAAAACCTGTTATTCTCCTCGTGATACCATTCATTCTTGTTACTCTAACTACCATTATATCTTTGGTAATACAAGCTCAATCCTTCGTTGAGAACAATCACTTTCTATTGATGATTGATGGTATATTAGCCACCCTTATTATATGGATGTTATATGAAGGTTGGTCTCTTTTTAGAAAAGGCCGACCTAAAGATTAAATATTATTCATGAATGAACAATTAAATTTATTCCATCAGGGATTAAGTAAGTGGGAAAAGGCCACAGAGTATTCCCAATCTCGTAATATTGATTTTGCGACACTTTCAGGAGAAAAACTGGATCTATGCTATTTCCCTGATTCCCCCAGAAACGATTATATGGAAAAGTTGAGCTTCCCTGGTCAATTCCCCTATACTCGAGGTGTCCATCCCAATTTATATCGAGGAAAACTCTGGACTATGCGGCAGTTCGCTGGTTTTGGAAAACCAGAAGAAACTAATAAACGCTTCAGATCTCTTTTGGAAAAAGGTCAGACTGGATTATCCGTAGCGTACGATATGCCAACTCTCATGGGATATGACCCAGATCATCCCATTTCTGATGGTGAGGTTGGAAAATGTGGTGTTAGTGTTTCATCACTTTTGGATATGGAAGCTCTTTTCCAAGAAATCGATTTAGGCGAAATATCGGTATCTCAAACGATTAATGGACCTGCAATAGTCTTGCTGGCATTTTATATCGCAGTCGCAGAGAAGCAGGGAATATCTTTGGATCAACTCAGTGGTACGCTCCAGAACGATATATTAAAAGAATTTATCGCTCAAAAAGAATGGATTTTCCCACCACACGCTTCGATGCGGATTATTACTGACATGCTGGCGTATTGTACCGAACACATGCCGAAATTCAACACAATATCCATCAGCGGATATCACATCCGTGAAGCCGGATCATCAGCGGCTCAGGAACTGGCTTTCACCTTAATTAATGGATTTACATATGTAGAATATGGAATTGCAGCGGGATTGAATGTGGATGATTTTGCACCGAGGTTATCATTCTTTTTTAATTCTCATCTAGATTTTTTTGAAGAAATCGCGAAATTCCGTGCTGCTCGCCGTATTTGGGCAAAAAGATTGAAAAAAAGATATGGTGCGAAAAATGAAAGTTCATGGAAACTTCGTTTTCATACCCAGACTGCCGGTTGCAGCCTAACAGCGCAACAGCCAGAGATCAATATTGCCAGAACGGGGTTTCAGGCTTTGGCAGGTGTGCTTGGTGGAACACAAAGTTTACATACCAATTCTATGGATGAAACTCTTGCGCTACCAACCGAAAAAGCCGCTGAGATTGCGTTGAGAACACAACAATTGATTGCCTATGAAACAGGTGTGACCAATGTAGTAGATCCTTTAGGGGGATCGTGGTTTGTAGAAGATTTGACAGATCAATTAGAAGCGAGAGTGGAAGAATATTTTGAAGAAATTGAAGATATTGGTGGTGCGATTCCTGCTATTGAACAGGGCTATTTTCAACGCAAGATTGCAAGGTCTTCTTCTAATTATCAAGAGAAAGTAGATACTAATAAACGTATTGTGGTAGGGGTTAATAAATTTGTGAAGGAAAATGAAGAGATTGAAATTCCTATTCATAAGATTGATGAGCGTATAGGTAAATCTCAGCGACAAAGATTGGATGTTATTAAGTCTTCCAGAGACGAATCGAAAGTTCAGATTGCACTGTCTGCTATTCAAGCAGCATGTAGAAATAAGGAAAACCTTATGCCATTAACCATAGAAGCTGCCAAAGAATATGCAACCCTTGGTGAAATAATTGCAGCCATGAAAGCAGAATTTGGGGAATGGCAGGAAACTGCCTTTTTTTAATTTTTATCGAAAGATATATTTGGAGATGATTATTAACAATTAAAAATAGATTCTAGTAATTATGATTTTTGTTAATAATTAAAACTCCGTATTTTGTAATTTTATTCTTTATGCAAAATGATATAAATATAATATTCTAATTAAAACCTAAATTTTTCAAAATGATCAAACAAATAATTTTATTGTTTCTAGTATCTTTTATGTTATCGTGTGATTCGCGGAATGATATCAGGATCTACTATTTACCAAAAAGTCATACACATAATGACCCTCAGCAAACCGAAATATTAGAATCACAATCATCAGAATTTAGATGGGAAAAACCTGATTCATGGATTCCTTCCAAGGGATCTTCAATGAGAATTGCAAGTTTTGATGTTCCATTTTCCACTGGTATGGGAGATTTATCTGTTATGGAATTAGGTGGAGACGGTGGTGGACCTGTAGCCAATGTAAATAGGTGGCGAGGGCAGATAGGTCTAGAACCCTTAGAAGAAAATGAGATAATGGCACAAGCCCAACGTGGCGAAAGTGAGTTGGGCCCCTATCAGATATTTCAATTGACCAATGATTCTAGCAGTGATAGAGCAATATTAGCTGCGATACTTTCAATGAATAATAGTACGTTATATATCAAATTGACTGCTAGTAATGATGGTATAAAGGAATTAGAATTAGATTTTAGAAATTTCTGCTCATCTATTAAATATCATTCTAAGATTTGATGAAACAGATTATTAAAACAATAAGTCATCCTAAAATTTTTGTCTATACGGTGATTTGGTTAATGGTTTTGACCGTTTTAGGCACGATTGCCCAACGGGATATTGGTCTTTATGCATCCCAACAGAAATATTTTTCATCTTATATCACTTTTCTTGGGGATACTATACCCGCGCCAGGAGGGAGGTTTACCATGATCATAATTCTGGTGAACCTAATGTCCATGCTTTTTAAACACAATATATGGAAATTAAGAAAAGCAGGTATCATCATAGTACATCTTGGGGCAGTTCTACTTTTTATAGGTTCAGGAGTGACGGCCATTTTCAGTTCTGAAGGTAATATGGTTATTTATGAAGGTGCACAGTCCAATTATGTAGATGATTATCATAAGATGGAACTGGCAGTTGTCAATACTTCAAAGAAAAACTTGGATGAATACACAGTTTTTGATCAGCCATTATTAAAAAAGAGTAATAAACTTTCTCATGAAAATCTTGATTTCGTAATTGAGATCATTGAATATTATAATAATTGTAAGGTCCAGAGGCGTACAAAATCTTCAGATATTCAATATAAAGGTATGATGAAAAATTTTGATCTCATTAAGTTGAAACCGGAAAAAGAGAGTGCCCAAAACCGCTCCGGTATTATTTATAAGATTGAAAACTCTGACTCCAATTATGATGGTATTTATGGGCTTATCTTGGGCCAATCTGTAATACAAACTGCGACTATAAATAAGCAGAATTTTGAGTTTTTATTTCGAAAAAAACGAACTTATTTACCCTTTTCAATTGAGTTATTGGATTTTAAGAAAGTTCTACATCCTGGGACGGGAATAGCAAAAAGTTACAGTTCGGAAATAAATCTGATTGAAGATGGGCTCCCAAGAAGAGTATTGATTCAAATGAATGAACCACTCCGCTATAGAGGCTACACTTTTTTCCAATCATCATTTATTGAGGCACCCGAAGGGGAAGCTACTGTACTGGCAGCGGTAAAAAATTATGGTAGGTTATTTCCATATATATCAAGTATCATTATGGCCGTTGGTTTACTTGTACATTTGGTTATTAATCTGCCTAGATTGTTACGAAAACAAATGACGGGAAATAAATAATGAAATTTTGTATTCGATTTCTAATCGGATTTCATCTGATTATTCCCATTTTAAATGGCGGAGAATTTGATGAGAGACATTTTCCGATTCAGGATGGTGGTCGTATAAAACCGCTGGATACCTTTGCTCGTACTCAGTTATTGGCGTTATATGGGAAACGTTCCGTAAAACATGACGGTCTTTCTGCAATTGACTGGATCATTGATTTAGCTCTTTACCCCGAAAAGGGGCAGGAAGTAACAAAGGTGTTCAATATCCGGAGCCCGGAAGTTGTAGCAAGTCTGGGTTTAGAGTGGACCAATAACGATCATAAATATGTTTTTAATGAGGTTTTTTCAGGTTTACAAAAACAGTTTGAGTTGATTAGTGAGATCCAAAGTAAGCCTGATGAAACCCTTATCAGTTTTGAAAGACAGTTATTAGAAATTTATTTCAATGCTACGCGTTTTAGGGCAATAGCCTATAGTCTTAGTTGTCTGGTGCCTGTTATAAGCGTCAATGATCCTGTTTTAGCAGAAAAGTTAAACTCGAGTCCTGGAAAAATAGTGAGTTATGCTCACCTTATAAAATATCTACCATCAATATCTGAGATATATAGAAATACGATGGAAAAACCAGAAAAAGAATGGTCTAGAACAGAAAAGGAGCTTATTAATATTTTATTGGAACTACAAGAAATCAGTTCAAATGAAACTTCGCAAGTACTGAAATTAATTCCTCCTTCCCATCTGGATAAAACCGGAACATGGCTTTCGCCTTGGGAATTAATGGATGGGAGATCTCATGAGCCACATCAGGATAAAATTCTTATTGCTCTAGAAAGGTACTTTGCTGGGCGATATGAAGGTAACGAAAATAAAATGATATCAGCCATTGAAGATTACAGGTTAGGCATTTTATCTATTCCAACTTCTAAACCTGAAATAAACCTTTTGAAAAAAGAAACCTGGGTGAATGAAGCAGACCTTTTCTATACCAGTGTTACATTTTATATTTTAGCTTTCATTATATTGGGACTCAGTTGGATGATCCAGCCAAAATGGATGAAGATTATATCTTATGGTTCTTTGATTCTGGGTCTAATATTTCATACATATGGAATCTATCTAAGAATGGTAATAATGAGTCGCCCGCCTGTGTCCACATTGTATGAGACAATTATATTTGTAGGGTTTGTAGTAGTAGTCTTTGCAGTGGTTATTCAATACTTACGTCGTGATGGCTTGGGATTGTTTATTGGTTCAGTTAGTGGAACAATACTTCATTA
>CAJWLO010000019.1 GCA_913043235.1 uncultured Fidelibacterota bacterium | reverse complement strand
AAAACGGTCTGTTTTGAATCCTTGGGTAATATCCACTAATTTTGAGTAGTTCAAAAGTGGTTCAAGTTCATAATAACGGTCCTTAGTTTTACCATATGCCACGACCCGCTTTTCCTTGATCAAGGTATTCATATGCTTCAATACAGCCTGACGGGAAACACCGAATTTGCTGATGGCAGCTTTAATAATATCTCGCTGGTGTCTTGAAAGATTGTCCAGGATAAAATTCTGAATCTGATGTGCTGATTTAATGTTTTTCATGATTTAAAAATATTATCAACTTTATCTAACTAAATTATAAACCTTTATGGTATTTATTATCAATCTATATCTTTTAATATGCAGGTAAAACTGTCTGTTATAAAATACAGGGTGTGTATTTTATAGAGAGATGAAAAACTTTGGTTAAACTATCATCATTAAATCAGAAAAAATGGATCGCTGTTTATACCAGGCCCAGACATGAAAAAATGGTTAAACAGGAACTAGAAAAGAAAGGGTTTGAAACTTATCTTCCCATGTTGCGAAAGAGGCGTAAATGGAGCGACCGTAAGAAATGGGTAGAGTTCCCAATGTTTCGCTCCTACGTTTTTTCCCGTATAACTTTTAAACAAGTACTTCCTGTATTGGAAACAATTGGTGTGGTAAAGATCATAAAATTTGGCAAAGAGCCTGCTATTATACAGGATGAGCATCTTGAGGGCATAAAATTAATGATTGAGGGCGGATACAATCCCCAGGCTACAGACTATTTTCTTCGCGGTGATCAAGTAGAAGTGCTTGATGGCCCACTAAAAGGAATGGTAGGAGAAGTAGTCCGACTTGATAATCATGATAGATTGGTGATTCGCATCGATGCTATCCAGCACTCTCTTTCGGTGCAGATCGAGCGACGATTTCTAAAGGAAATAAAATAAACTGGTCAACTCCTTTAAATCTTTCTAGACCTAAACCAATTTTAATAATCCCCAATCGACAGCTGTTTCAAACAAATTTACCAATGCAAAACATAAAATTTTAGATTTCTTTGACTTTTAACAGGTTTAACTTAACTTGTACAGTAATCTGAACAATCCAAGATGCGGAAAATCTATATACAGGTTCTATTTTTATCACTTCTCTTCGGAGTAAACGGATCTGTCATTTTTTATGACGGTACAGCTTTCGAAGGTGAAATCGTTAGTGTTGATCCACTTTATGTCTATATCATCCCTACCGGTTTACCCCTGCCAGAAGAAATTTTAACGGAATATATTGCTACTTTGATCTTAGAAAATGGTTTTGTAATCGTGGAAAACAGTCGCGCTGTCCAGGGATATAAGGATGAAAAGTTCATCATCCTAGATGATTATAGTTTTAAGGATCCCTGGAAAAGCGACCAGTATTTTTTCGAGAGCGGTTTAGATGATTATTATTCCAAGAGTTATGGTGATTATCGAAAGGAAACCAAACCATCAGAATACCAGCAAGATTCAGAATTTAATCAACCAAAATACGTCTATAGTTTACCCCAGCCATATAGTGGTTTGGAAACATCTCGAACAAGCGCTCAGAAAAAAGAAACTCTTAATACTAAAGTACCTCTGGTCAAAAGCAGCACCTTTGGCTCCATTGCAATTTTTAGTGGTTTTCCGCTTTACCAGTCAACATCTCTTAGCTGGATTACAAAAGATTTTAAGGATGGGATTACACTTCCAAATGTAGGAGTTTCTGGCGCAATCCCATTTAAATTTGGACCTTTAAGTGGATTTGGCGGACAATTGATGACTATGGGGTTTATGAGTGAATACAAAGAATCCTATTCAATAAAGGCTATACAGGCTGCTGCTTATATGAATATAGGGATATCAAGACTTTTAACTTTTTTGCCACCAAATATGAAATTGGAGGCTATTTTCGGACCTAGTTACCACATTGGCTGGAACGTCCCTTATACAGGAGTCGGATTTATTATAGGTGGAATATTGGATTACTGGTTTGAGGGCACGCCCATAGGAGTTCGACTATTTGGGAATGGTCATATTATACCAGGACCAGGAACAACTTCAGATACACCCGCAGATGACCTAGGTGCCTTTGGGAATATAGGTATTGCCTTTTTAACATCTTTTGCGCTAACCAGTCGCTAAATTTATTCAGCGTATTATTTTTTTTCAATCTCAGTTTCTATCCAATCATAGGTCTTTTCCAAGCCTTTCTGCAATGAAATACTTGGTTCCCATCCAGTAATTTCTTTGATCAAGGTATTGTCACTGTTGCGACCACGCACACCTTGGGGCTTAGTTAAATTGTATTCTCTTGCAACCGTAATACCTGCAATCCCAGAAATAATATCAATCAATTGATTGACACTCACCATCTCACTGCTGCCCAGGTTTAAAGGCTTCTTATACCCACTAGACCATATTTTCTCCATCCCGGTAATACAATCATTAATATACAGAAAAGAGCGTGTCTGTTCCCCATCACCCCAAACTTCAATTACATGATTACCGTTTCTTTTGGCTTTAATAATCTTGCGGCATAATGCTGCTGGTGCTTTCTCTCGCCCATCTTTCCAGGTACCATAAGGACCATACACATTATGAAATCGGCATATTCTGTGGTCTATCCCAAAATCCTTGTCAAAATATTGAGTTATAATTTCGCTGAACAACTTTTCCCAGCCATAGCCGTCTTCAGGATTCGCCGGGTAGGCATGTTTTTCCTTAAGACCCTGTGCTTGAGCATCTTTGATCTCTGATTGGGCTTCCACTGGATAAACACAAGCAGATGAACTGTATAAAATTTCAGGAACACCGTTATCTCTTGCAGCCATGAGCATATGAGTTTGGATCAGAACGCTTTCCATACAAAGTGCGTGATTATTTTGGATAAAACCCATTCCACCCATATTACAAGCCAGGTTATAGATTCTATCAACATCACGACTTAATTGATAACAATTATCTTTAAGACGCATATCGCAATCCGCATGATTATCTGCTTCACTGGAAATTTGAAACCATTTATCAATCGATTTAATATCTGTTGCGATAACATTATGCCCTTTGCTTACTAAATCATTAACTAAATGTCCGCCTATAAAACCGCCAGCACCAGCTACAAGAATTTTTTTTCTATTCAAAAATTAACCTAACCTATAATTATTGTATGCCATTTGAGAATATTCTTATTATGATCTCCTGAACAAAAAGAATCCTAGCCCGCAATTTACTAAAGACACATCCCACCCTTTTTTTGTATAATATTTTTTATTATTAGAGAAAATCCGCCTCCGCTCGAAATAAAATATTTAGCATTACACATATAAACAAAATCGTCATCCGCATTGAAGTCTATCCGCTGAAAAACTTTAAAGCCATTATTATTAAAAAATTCACCTATTCTGTACAAATACTCCAAGCTTTTTTCTGATGACTCTAGATCCATATAAAATCCAGTAATTAACATAATTGAGCTTATTTTTAATTTATGTATTTGTGATAATTTATTTTGATAATAGCTAATTGGCTTTACATAATTATAGCCATTATTATACTTAATCTCTCGAGATAAAAAGTCTTCTACAGTGAAAGGTGTATCATCTATAACATTACCAGTTCTAAGATGAATTAATAATATATCTTTAGGAGGAATAAACTTTTCATCAATTGTTCGTTCTTTTACAATGGCATCTAGAATATCGTATTGATTATCTTTATCAGTTCTCTTCATGTATTGTGTAGCGATAGAATCAACAAAATGATCATAGTGATACTGTTTTCCAACTTCCTTATTACGAAAAATTTTATTTTTTACCATATCTCCAAGACGATATTCGTATTTTTTTTTATCTATCTTAAACCACTTGCGTTTTATTCCATTGACTTCCAAAATCATTTCATTATTGGAAATAAATGTAACGGTATATTTTTCTTTATTTGATAGACAAATTTTTTGTTCCTTAATTATCAGTATAATTTGTTCTTTATAACTCAAATACCATCTTTTTATTTCTGTTTTTTCAGAATCAGATATTCTGGCAATGGCGTTAGAATCAAAATCAATGATAAATCCTTCATCTTTGTTTTCCCATTTTCCTAATATTTTTTTCCAGTATAGCGAGTTCTTATTTGAGGAGATCATTATTACTGCTTTTAGCTTTCGAATTCTCCTTCTGAGAAAATCAACCGTTTTTAATATAAACAAATCACAACCTATATGCATGTTTTAAAGTTATTAGGATTCAATGAAAATTATTAAGTTTTTTAATTTTACTAATTAAATGAAATTTCTTAAATACTGTTAATAATTGACTTAATCTGATGAATATTTTTTAGGTTTTACAGAAAGAATAGAAATAGACTATTATTTTACCATCCAACTAAAGAATATAAAATTTATTTAAAAAAATAATTTTATCAGAAAAATTATTATTTCCAGTTTTTATTAAAATAAGATAAAAATATAAATAGTACCTGATCAATGGAAAAAGTACTACGGACAAGACCCAAGAAACCTTCCTTAAAATTGAACTTAAACGCAGTGATTACTATAACTTAACCAATCCACCAACAAAAAAGTATTTCTATAGTTTGCCTAGTTTTTCTTTTTTGCATATCATATACTGTCTTAATCGCTTGTACGTTTTTTTATCGTCATATTCTAACTTCCAATATTCTCACGACATTCAGAACTTTCATTAAATGGATGTATGTATAAACCTCCTTTTCTTCCATACCAGACAATCTCACGTGCAAAACGATTTTTATCGCTGGGATACTTCCAATTACTAACTCTTTTATATGGCTTAGAACTGGAAAATTTAAATAGCTCTGACGGACAACCAATTTTTATATTTCTGATATATTCCACTAGATTGTATTTCAGATTCACGTGAATGACAAGTTCATCATTGAAATGTACCATAGATTTCTTCTGTAGCAATATTAAGTCTGCTAATAATCTGTCATCGATCTTCAACTCATATTTCTCTATAAAATATTTGATCAATCCCACACATTGTTCATAAAACACATCGATCGTATTCAATATTCTCAACAATGAGGCCTCTTCTGCCGGCCAAACGATATCCAATTCATATTCAGGTACCAACTGGCCTTGCATCTTCCCAATCAAAATATTATCGATTGTCTGTTCCATCTCATTTAATTCCAACCCAAATAACGTTCTAGGATTATCCTGAGCATACTCCAGCAGCGTATGATAAAAGTCACTATAATTCCTATCATATCTGTTGACAAAAAAAATTGCAATATACTGCAACAGTCCCAATCCATGAAATGTCTGAACTGCCCATGAATACCGTTGACTCTTTTTCCAGTCACTGGTGGGCATTGTTTTTGTCCCCACGGCTATAGTTTCCAATTCTTGTATATATTCATTAGGCTTGTTATCAATATGAGCTTGAAATACAGGAAGATCTACCGTTTGAATATTATGCTCTTTCATGAATTCCGGAGACGCCATTTCTGAGTTTGTCAACACTGTACAATTATAAATGTTAAGTTGGCTGTGTTGACCACTGTGGAATAGCACATCCAAGCCGGTAATAAAAGATTCATATGTTTCATTGGGTAACGGTAAGATAATTTCCGTATACGTTGGTATCGATGATTCATTAAATCTATTCATCAAATCTTCAAATTTATCCGTTCCTATATTTTTTCTCTTGACGGTTTCTAAAACATTTTCATTCATACTCTGTACACTCATCGACGTTCCTTTATCCATTCCTCCTCCGTTTAATATCTTTGAAATTTCAAACACACGTGCATTACTATTCTTTGCATTACAGACTCTAAATTTTTGTGGATACCCATACTCTTTTTTGAACTCCACTAATGCATTTGCTATATCAAGATCTCGTTCAAAAATACCAAAGTTTGCGTCACAACCAAAAACCAATCCAATTTTATTTATTGAAAACCATCTAATCTCTTCCAGCAATCGCTCTTCAAAAGGAAACTTTCTGATCTTATTATAGTATTCCACACCCCAAAGACAAAAAGTGCACCGATATGGACATCCTCTATTAGTCTCCCAAGAAGCCTGCCATGTAACGTCATCCTCTAACAATTCCGAAAATGTGCCATCCAAATATGGTGATGGAATAGTTTCCAAATCTATAGCTCGAGCACGTCTTGGAGTGTACACCGTTCGATTAGCTTTTCGATCGTGATATGATACACCTTCAATGTTACCATATTGTTGTTCACTCATATATTGTTTCAATATATCATGAAACACCATTTCACCTTCACCGTGACACAAAATATCTATATAGGGATATCGGTCGAAGAATCCAGTTGAATCATCTGGAACTCGTGGGCCTCCCAAGATAATAAGAGCATCAGGGTTATACTTTTTTGTTAACTTGGCAAACTCTATGTTAAACTGCCAATTCCAGATATAACAGGCTTGAGCAATGATATTCCTTTTCCCCATATTTTTAACTTGTTGCTCCAGATCAATTTCTTGCTTGTATATAAATTTCATAAAAATAAAATTTTCTCGTACATCATCAAATTTATTACAGTACGATTGTAAGAGACCTACACTGTACGGTAGAAAATATTGATTGCCGTAAGAATCATTCACCTGTACTAATTGTATCTTTGCTTTCATCCTTTAATTAGTAAATTATTATCAAAAAATACATATTCGCTATAATACGTTGGTTGATTTACAAACGTAAAGCGTTCAAATATAAAACTGTTAACTGTCACATAATTGAAATTTTTTCCATAAATCTTAATAATCTCATAACCTATACTCTGATTGGGAAAAAAGATATCTAACCATGATGTTTCTCGCGCCGATAATATTTTTTTCTAAATAAATAATTAATATGTTTCTTTCAAAACAAATAATATTTCCATACGGTAATTTCAAAAAGTAAAACTAGTTCATGAGATATTTAAAATTAATAATTAAAAAAACTATCAAATCAATTCAAAATTTGTATTACTCAATTAACTTTAAAGCAAAAATGAAGCAAAGAGAAATAGCTTGGAATGAAATACATTCAAATAACTATTATTATAAGAATTATTCAGGGGAATTCAATTTAAATCCTTATTTATTACCTAAGGATGACGATGAGTTATTGAAATTTCTTAGCAATAATCATCTCTATAAAATGATGAGTAAATACGTCACCATTGATAATAATACTGTAGTACTAGATCTTGGTTGTGGCTACGGTAGGTTTGTTGAGTTTTATGCAGCTATCGCATCTTTTGTCTATGCTATTGATGTAACTGATTATATTATAGATATTTGTAAAACTAAATATGCAGGAATTAAAAATGTGGCTTTTATAAAAAATAATGGATATTCGCTTGAAATGATAGATGATAGTTCCATTGATTTAGTGTCCTGTTATACCGTATTTCAACATATTCCACGAAAAGCAACTCAATCATATCTAAAAGAATTTTCAAGAATTATTAAACCAAATGGTAGAATTATAATTCAATTATCCGGTGCACAAAGCAATAACGATAAAAGATATAATGATGTGGGATTAGATAAGAAAGATTACAAAATCCAATATACTAAAGAGGACATTAAAATTCTTGCAATGCGCTCAAAATTAGAGTTAAAAAAAATTGATGAAGAGAATAAAGGAGATGGTCAGATATGGTATTGGGTTACAATGTGAATGTATAATTGAATCCATTATCTTAATCAACCCACAATTTCCCCAGAATACCCTTATTCTAGTCACCAAGTCAACAGATAGTTTTATCCCTTTAAAATCCCGACCAAAACAGTAAATGTTGGGCAATTTCCTGTGTATTTAATGATTGAGTACTTTCCAGTGCATTAGACTGCACTGGAATTTGCTCATAATATTTAAGTTTATCATCGGTAAATGTCAATATATTAACATTTACAAACTTTTTGAAATGGCGGGAACGCCTGGGAATCGAACCCAGCTCCCCGGGTATACCGGGGACAACGGCTTTGAAGGCCGCGGAGAGCACCAGCCGCTCAATCATTCCCAAAAATATTTTTTCATTACCATCCACCTGCTATTTATTCTTACTAGTTCTTTGGTCGATACAATACCCGGTAATCAATGCCTAATTTTTTTTTAATGTCTCTGCCAGCCTGATCAGCAGCCTTTTTAGATGAATATCCTATTACTCGTACAGCATGAAGTTTACGACCATTGGTTTGAACAGGAGAAACAATAACGCTATAGCCAATCTGGGAAACCTGTAATTTTAAGCGCCTGGCATTGGCCTCACTACCAAAGGCACCAATCTGGACAACATAGTGTTTCTGCTCCATTACCATAGGGTTTAAGTTAGGCGCTTGCTTACGGCGTTCTGTATCTCTATAACCATATTCAGACACATCCAACCCGGGGAACATACTTTTATACATATAGACATAAAACTTGGCTGAATCCTCTTCTCCAGTAGCCTGGAAGCTACTCACCATTAAATCAATCACCCGCTGTACATTGGGATAGTTTGGATACTGGGTCAAGACCCCGCTCAGGTAGCTACTGGCCTGTGTATATAGACCCCGGGCATAAAAATATTCGCCAATCTTGATAGCCGCATCAGGAGCGTATTTAGATTCTGGGAATTTATCTAAAAGATTACTGTATTGTTCCAACGCCGCCATCCCATCTGTGGTCATAAGTGCCTTTAAATACATCACATCAGGATCATTTGGAAACTTAGAAACGAGTTCCGGAAGTTGCTCCCTTACTCCTGCTGTATTTCCTTCATGAAGCAAAGAGATATACATATCCACATTCTGGGCCATCATAAGAATGGGTATCAAGACTATGGCTAGCTTAGCCATTTTCCACAGTGGATAGAGTTTCTAGAATATCATCCACTTGATGTGCCAATTCTATGGGCGTAGAAGTCGTCAAGGAAAGTTTCAGTTTCATTAATGCTCCGCGAACATCAGGATTATCAGGTTTCAAGGTTTCTTCAACCAGGGCCAGGGCTGCCTGACCTTCTCCTTTTTCTTCCAATACATTAGCTAAGTGGATAATCGCCTGAAAATTTTTTGGATCATTATCTAGGATACGGCGATAGAAATTTTCCACTTCACTGTATCGTCCCAAGTCAAAGAGGGCAGTCTCGATTCTGGCAAACACTTTGAACGCCTTCTGAGGCTCCTTTATGGCGTAAAGTTCCCAGTTGTCCACTGCTTTTACCAAATCCCGACTCTGTTCATAGATATTACCCTTATACTTATATGGTAATCCAAATTCAGGTGCTGTTTTTAATGCCTTGTTAAAATAAGACAGCGCTTCGTTATGTTTCCCGTCTTTCAAATACTGTAGGCCTTTATAGACATCAAATCGAGCTAATTCATGCTCATTCTTACTGGCAGTGAACTTCTGTAGCTGCCGGGCCAGCTGGGAGGCCGTGTCCCAGTCTTCGGTGTCTTCCGCCATACGAAGTAAAAATTTCTGAGCCCATATATTCTTTTTACTGAGCCTGAGGATTTGTTCCGCTTCATTCTTGGCTGGTTCCAACCTTCCAAGCTTTTCATAATCTTTAGCCAGTGCCTGATGAATATCCACTTGCACTTCAATAGATAAGTTGGGGCGAACAGTAAGGGACTGGTGAATCTTTGCTGCCTGTTCTGGGTTCTCATCTCGAAGAATATTGCCCAGTTGCAGATAGGCATTAATATGGTCAGAATCCTGCTTGACCACATCCCGCAATAGATTGATGGCCGTAGCCTTATCTGCTTTAACCATAGCATTTAAAGCATCGGTATAGAGAGTATCAGTTTGGGGTTTTCGCTGCGGTTTATAAAATAGGTAAAATAGGATAGTCGCTGTTACGATAAGACCCAGTACAACCGGCAGGAAAGGTAAATTCAAGGTTAATAATCTCCGCCCTCGGTCTCATAAATACCTTCATCAATTGCTACATTTCGCAGGTCATTCAATTCGTCTGTCAGACGGCGGTTCTTGGCTTGCAAGCTACGTATATCCGACTTTGCAGAAAGAACGGAGAATACAGCCGCCAGGTAACCAATAAATATTCCTGCAGTTAAGGCCCCCAGCATAATCATTGAGACCGAGGCACGCTCATCCTCATCTGTTGCCGGATCGTCCTTGTATTCAGTAAAGATTAGGTCCACTTCTACTCGAGAGCTATTCTCGGTAAGAAAATATACCAACCCCAGCACCAAAACAATGGAGCTAAATATTTTAATCAGCTTCATTCAGGCTGCCTCTGCCTGTGAAACCAAGTGTCCCTGCAGACTGATTCCTTCAGTTTTTGTGATTTTCACTTTAACCATATCCCGAATTTGCGCATCTTCTTTATTAAAAATAACCCATTTATTGGAGCCAGTTCTTCCGGCCCATTGATTGGCAGACTTTTTTGAGACCTTTTCCACCAAAACTGTTTCTTCCCTGCCAATAAAGGCTTGGTTACGTTCCAGGGTATGGTATTTTTGTAATTCGATTACTTTTCCCAATCGGTTCTGTTTTTCATTTTCATCGATCTGGTCTTCATATTCCGCAGCCTTGGTACCTCGCCGGTATGAATATTTAAACATAAATGCTGAATCAAACTTTACTTCATTCATCACTTCCAGCGTATCCTGAAATTCAATTTCTGTCTCCCCGGGAAAACCGACAATAATATCTGTGGAAATACCAACACCTGGAAGGGATTTACGAATATTACGAACAAGAGCCAAATAATGATTTCGGGTATAGGTACGGTTCATTCGTTTAAGTATGCGGTTATTCCCAGCTTGAAGCGGCAGGTGTATGTGGTTACAGATATTACTATGCCTGGCCATGGTATCCAGCATATCAGCGGATACATCTTGAGGATGAGGGGATGTGAACCGGATTCGCTTTAATCCCGGCACTTGGGCTACTGCATCCAGGAGATAATGAAATTTATTATTATTGTGGTTATAGGAGTTCACATTCTGCCCTAAGAGGGTAACTTCAACAAAACCATCAGCTACGGCTTGCTTGGCTTCTGCAACAATGCCCTCCATACTTCGGCTTCGCTCCCGGCCTCGGGTAAAGGGGACAATGCAAAACGTGCAGAATTTATTACAGCCGCGCATAATTGAAATCCAGGCATTAATACCCACCTGGCGGCTTGGGAAAAGGTTATCATAAACTTCAAAACGGGATAAGGTTGTATCTACCTGACTGGAATGATCACTCTGATTCCTATTTAAAAGGGTTGGGAGTTTACGATAAGAATCAGGTCCCAAAATAATATCCACATAAGGTTTATTTTCCAAAAGATCATGCTTCAAGCTCTGTGCCATACAGCCCAATACACCAATAATAACATCCTTTTTCTTTAGTTTAATTTTTCTATAACGGCCCAACTGGGAATGAACCTTTTTCTCAGCGTGTTCGCGGATGGCACAGGTATTGACAAATATGGCATCTGCATCTTCAAGTTTTGGTGCAGGTTTATAGCTTTCACGCTTTAGCAATGCTTCCACCAGTTCAGAATCGGCTACATTCATCTGGCAGCCATAAGTCTCTATGAAATATGTTTTATTATGCACAGAATTAGATTATTAAGATACGGAAAGGAATAGCAATAAATTACATCTGATTTATCATTTCTTTAAAATAGGGGACAGTATATTTAAGCCCTGTGCCAAGTTCAATACTAGCCTCCCAATTCAATTTTTCATTTGCTTGGGATATATCAGGCTGTCGTTGTTTCGGGTCATCAGGTGGTAATGGTAAATATTGAATTTCAGATGAAGAATTAGTCAGTGTAATAACTTTTTCCGCTAATTCGAGAATAGTGAATTCATTCGGATTTCCTAGGTTTATTGGGCCTGTGATTTCTGGTTCAGTATCCATAAAACGAATAAAAGCATCAACCATATCACCCACATAACAGAAGGAGCGAGTCTGGGTACCATCGCCGTAAATAGTAATCTTCTCCCCATTTAACGCCTGTACAATGAAATTGCTTACTACTCGGCCATCATTGGTAAGCATCCTTGGACCATAGGTATTAAAGATTCGGGCAACCTTGATCTCTAAATTATGTTGGCGCCAGTAGTCAAAAAACAGCGTTTCGGCACATCGTTTACCTTCATCGTAACAGGAACGGATGCCGGTGGGATTCACATTGCCCCAGTATTCTTCAGTCTGGGGATGGATAATAGGGTCTCCGTAGACTTCCGAAGTAGAAGCCTGGAAAATCTTACATTTTAACCTTTTGGCCAAGCCGAGCATATTAATGGAGCCATGGACGCAGGTTTTAGTAGTCTGTACTGGATCGTGCTGGTAATGAACTGGCGACGCCGGGCAGGCGAGGTTGTAGATTTCATCTACCTCCAGATATAGTGGAAAAGTAATGTCATGTCGGATCAACTCAAAATTCGGCCTTTTCAATAAATGCAAAATATTCTGTTTGGTAGCCGAATAAAAGTTATCGACGCATATGACATCGTGACCATAATCCATAAGTTTCTCGCAAAGGTGGGACCCTAAAAAACCGGCACCTCCAGTTACTAGAATACGTTTAGATGATTCTTTTAGTAAATGACTCATCTCATTTTCTTTTTATCATTATATATAATCCTAGTATACCAATGACTGACCTATCTTATAATACTGGCAATGAACATATCAATAAGATACATTCTTTAAAAAATTTCTAAGAATTCCAGGTTGGCTATTTAGAGGCGTCAGAGAAAAAATAATCCAGAGGATTCTGTGGCGTACCGTAATAATGAATCTCATAGTGTAGGTGCGGTGCGGTGGACCGCCCGGTATTGCCAGAAAGACCAATCACATCCCCGCGTTTCACTTTTTGGCCATGCTTAACGTATATCTTGGAAAGATGCGCAAAAATAGTACTATAACCATAGTCATGGTTTAATTTAATATGATTGCCAAATCCACCTACATAATAAGCCCGCTTCACTTCACCATCAGCCGGTGCATAGATGGGAGCTCCTGTGGGAATTGTGATATCCTGCCCTTGATGCAAACGCCGAACACCATCTATAGGGTCCTTGCGGTAACCATAGCTGGAATTTAAATATCCTCCTTCCACAGGTCGGATGGAGGGGATATGTTGAATACGATTGATATCTGATTTGACCTTTTCATATATGGAACTATAACTAGCCAATTCTAGATTCACTTCCCGAGATATTTTCCCTAGATCCATTTCCAGAAGAGTTAATTCTTTCATTACAGCCGGTGCCAGATTATCCACAAGAAGTTTGTTTTCCAAACTATAACCTCCAATTCCCAGTTTACGAATATCCTGATCAATTTGTGGCATGCCGGCATAGGTTCGTACCGCTTTATCCTTTTCTTCAATTTCTTTCATCTGAGTATTGATTTGATCTAATCGAGCTCGGAGCATTTCCAAGTTGGCAGCA
Source organism: uncultured Fidelibacterota bacterium (assembly GCA_913043235.1). Classification (GTDB taxonomy): domain Bacteria; phylum Fidelibacterota; class Marinisomatia; order Marinisomatales; family UBA1611; genus UBA2134. The sequence goes on along the minus strand of CAJWLO010000019.1, from coordinate 38,368 downwards.
ACGTTTTTATAGTTGGATTTGAATTCGTTCAGGCGTTTTTCATAAAGATATTGACTTAAATAATCACCACTGATAAATAAAAATACTGATAATACAATTGTAGTAACAATTGAGAGAGAAACAATTTGCATCCGCGAGAAATGCCACTGTCTAACGCCAGTGTCTGTTTCCCGGTGAAGAATATAATTATTGGTTTGTAGAGATTTTCTCATGTCCGCTTTTTCCCTTACAGAACGAGATTTTACATTAAAATTGGTTTTATGCCAAAGGATTTATAAATCGCAGTAGTATTATACTTTTTCGTCTATTTCCACAGTTTCATCGGAAACTTGGGTAACACCAACAGGTTCAGTATTGGTTGATTCAGATTCATCTAATTTACTATTGATTTCCAAATCATCCAGACCATATTCTTTTTTCACTGCATCGATTTCATTTTCTTTTACCTTGATTGAATCACTCAATTCATCCACTCTGTTCACAATATCAAAAAACTCTGTATGGCCGGAAAAAGTAGCCACATGATCATTTTTCGTATGGGTATAGGCTAAGCGCCCCAATTCTTCATAGGCCCGCTCCACATCTCGCTGCAGTTGATGTATTTCGAACTTGATTTTTGAAATACGGGTTAATTCCTCCGTCTTGGACATGGCTGCACGGCTCATTTCTTCGGCTTTTTCAACGGCAGAACTACTCCATTCTCTCATGTTATCTTTTAAATCTTCCCAGAGCTTAGACACGGTATTAATATGTTCAATCTATTTATGTTTTGTTTTATACTACTGAAATTACAATAAATCTCTTTAAAATGGATATGTGTTCATTTTGCAACATGGATTTGTTTTATAGATTCAATATGCTCAATCTCAGCCAAGTCGGTTAATTGATCTTTTGATAATTGACTGTCTACCCTAACCACAGAAAATGCCGAACCATCCTCAGCAGCACGACTGAGTAAATAAGCAGCAATGTTAATATTTTCTGCACCTAGGAATGAGCCCACATGGCCAATGACACCGGGCATATCTCGATTCTCGATAAAAAGCATGGTCCCATGCGGTTTCACCTCCATTTCATATCCGTTCACATTCACAAGGCGCAGACGACTTTGATCAAATATACTTCCATCTAATTGCTGTTTCTGACCATTGACGCACACAATTGTGGAAATCAGATTTGTATAATTGGTATCCGTATTTGTGTAAGTGATCTGAAGGTTTAATCCAAGGTCTTTGGCTATTGCTTCAGCATTAATGTAATTGATACGCTCAGGAACACGTGTATTCAACAATCCTTTTAAAAAAGCAAGTAAAATCGGCCTGGTATCCTCCATTGAACCGGAACATCTCAGGAAAACATCATGAATGGGGCCGTCCACTAGCTGGGCCTGCAATTGGCCCAACAATACAGATAAATCAAGGTATGGTTGCATTTCTTTTAATATGGATAGATCAGACAAGCGCATGTTCACAGCGTTATTAAGTTTTTCATGGATTAGATAATTCCGTACTTGGGTACATATTGCCCTGCTGACACCCTCTTTCGCTTCCTTAGTAGAAGCACCCAAGTGTGGTGTTAAAACTATATTAGACAAGCCCACCAAAGGATGAGTACCATCAATGGGTTCAGACTCAAATACGTCAATGGCAGCTCCAGCAATTTTATTTTCATTGAGTACCTTAGCTAAATCCTTTTCATTAATGATCCCGCCACGAGCCACATTAATAATCCGGGCGGTATTTTTCATCTGTTTAAGGCGCTCATAGTTGAAAAGGTTTCTGGTGTTATCTGTTACAGGAACATGAACTGTAATATAATCCGCAGTTGCGGTTAATATATCCAGGTCTACAATTTTTACTTCATTTTCACTAAATTGGTCTTGGCTTACATAGGGGTCGTATCCAAGGATTTGCATACCAAAGGATTGACAGCGCTTCTGAACCTGTCGTCCGATTTTACCCAAGCCTACTACACCAAGGGTTTTATTTTTCAGCTCCGTACCCAACAGCTGGTGTCTGTTCCATTTACCTTTTTCCAAGTCACTATGACCAGTGTGAATATTTCGAGAAAGAGCTAGCATCATTGCAATAGTATGCTCCGCTGCTGAAATGGTATTCACATCTGGTGTATTCATCACAACCACCCCTTTACGTGTAGCCGCGTCGATATCAATATTATCAATTCCCACCCCTGCACGACCAATCACCATCAGATGTTTGGCTGAGTAAATTGCTTCTGCAGAAACCTTAGTACCACTTCTTACAATCCAACCGTGAATATTTTCGGCAGCTTGGTTTTTTTCTTCCGAATCTGCTTCCGGCAAATAAACCACATCCAGATCGGCGTCCACCAGAATCGCAAGACCCGCTTCAGTGATTGGATCAGAAACTAATATTTTCATTTATTCATCAAATTTAACTAATCATTGCTGTGCCCGAATAAGATTAAGAGCTGAACCTGCCTTAAACCATTCAATCTGGGTATCATTATAGGTGTGATTACATAGAATAGTATCAAATGAACCATCAGCATGTCGAACCTTTAATATTAACTGTTTACCTGGTGAAAAATCGTCCAAATCCACAGTAAAAAAGGTATCATCTTCCTGAATTATATCATAATTAGCTTTGTCTTTAAAGGTCAGAGCCAACATTCCCTGTTTTTTCAAGTTAGTCTCATGGATCCGAGCAAATGAACGTACAAGTATTATCCTTACACCAAGATGCCGGGGCTCCATAGCCGCATGTTCTCTGGAAGATCCTTCACCATAATTCTCATCGCCTATCACAATGGTTGGGATTCCTGATTTTTTATAGGCCCGCTGTACCGCAGGAACAGGACCGTATTTTCCTGTTAACTGATTCTTCACAGCATTGGCCTGATTATTAAAAAAATTCACTGCTCCAGTGAGCATATTTTCCGAAATATTATCCAAGTGACCCCGAAAACGCAACCAAGGACCGGCCATAGAAATGTGATCTGTGGTACACTTTCCCCTGACTTTGATGAGCAATTTTATCCCTGATATATTTTCACCATCCCAAGGGTCGAATGGGATTAATAATTGCAAGCGTTTAGATAGTGGATTTACTTTTATCTCAATGCAATCACTCTCAATCGCTGGCTTCTGGTAGCCCAAATCTTCCACAGCAAAACCATCCAAAGGAAGTTCAAGGCCTTTGGGTGCATCTAGGTATACCTTTTCACCTTGCTTATTAACTAGAGAATCCCGCCTTGGATCAAAGGTTAGGTCGCCAGAAATAGCCAAAGCGGTTACCAGTTCTGGGGATCCTACAAAAGCGTGGGTATTTGGATTACCATCCGCCCGTTTGGAAAAATTACGGTTAAAAGAGTGGACTATTGTATTTTTCTTTTCGTGATCCGCGCCACTTCGAGCCCACTGACCAATGCAGGGTCCGCAGGCATTGGCAAACACATTAGCACCCAATTGTTGAAAAATGTGAATAAATCCATCCCGTTCAATAGTGTATCGAATCTGCTCGGAACCTGGCGTGATAGTGAATTTAGCTTTGGTAGTAAGCCCTTTTTTTACTGCCTGACTAGCAACAGAAGCTGCCCGAGAAATATCCTCGTAGGAGGAATTGGTGCAAGAGCCAATCAGACCTACCTCCACTTTTGTAGGCCATCCATTTTTTTCAGTTTCCATTTTCATTTCTGTGATAGGAGTAGCTCGATCAGGGGTAAAAGGGCCATTCAAGTGCGGTTCTAATTCTCTGAGATTAATCTCAATGACCTCATCATAATATTGGTCTGGATTGGTATAAACATCTGCATCCGAACGCAGGTGTTCAACCATTTCATCTGCCAATTCTGCCACTGAACTGCGTCCGGTGGCCCGCAAATATTTACCCATATTTTCATCATAGGCAAATATAGATGTAGTAGCACCTACCTCTGCACCCATGTTGCAGATGGTTCCTTTACCGGTACAGGACAGATTATCGGCACCAGGACCAAAATACTCCACGATCGCACCAGTTCCACCTTTTACGGTCAAGATTCCAGCTACCTTCAAGATAACATCCTTGGCAGAAGTCCATCCATCCAACTCGCCTTTAAGCTTCACACCAATCAATTTTGGAAACATCAGCTCCCAGGGCATTCCTGCCATAGCATCTACTGCATCAGCACCCCCAACACCGATGGCCACCATACCCAGCCCGCCAGCATTCACCGTATGGCTATCAGTACCAATCATCATACCACCGGGGAAAGCGTAATTCTCCAGAACCACCTGATGAATGATCCCAGAACCCGGTTTCCAGAATCCGATGCCATATTTGTTGGAGACCGATTCCAGAAAATCGTAGACTTCACCATTCACATCTATAGCCTGGGAAAGATCAGTGCTGGCATCTTTTCTTGCCTGAATGAGGTGATCACAATGGACGCTTGAAGGTATTGCAACTTTCTTTTTTCCAGCCATCATGAACTGGAGCAGGGCCATTTGCGCAGTCGCATCCTGCATCGCTACCCGGTCTGGGGTAAATTCCACGTAAGATACGCCCCTTTTAAAAGCCTTCTTGGCCAAACCGTGATGTAGATGTGTATAAAGTATCTTCTCTGCAAAAGTGAGAGGTTTCTTTGTAGCAGTTCTTGCGGCCTCGATCCGTTGAGGCATGCGGGCATAGACACTTCTGATCATTTCCAAGTCAAACATGTACTTCTCTTCTCTATATCATTAATATGGATTTGGGAACATAAAATATAGGCTTTCATGATAAAAGGTATTGCGCAACTTACCCAGATAAACAGATACTTTCCAATGCAGTTCAACGGTGTACAGCGTAATTTTTTGACTATGATTCGGACCTTAATTCCAGCCTTGCTTTTTTCCGGTCTACTTTTTGGTAGAGTGACAAAATCCATTATAAAAGATGGGCCGGATGAACTTTTAATTCAACTTCGTATAAATGCTAGAACAGAATCCGACCTTTTTCCAACACGTATAATGGTAGGTCTACCTAGTAAAAATATTCCCATAACAAATATTCAATTTGAACAAAGGACCGAAATACCTTTTCGAATGGAAATTGTGAAAAATAATAAATCATTTTTCTGGAGTCAGCAGCAGAAGATCCAGAATCTCGAAACAGCAATTTTGACTATTTACCCATTAAATGAAGAAGGTCACTATTTTCAAATGATCACAATCCGAATCGAATTTGACACTCCTATTAGCCATTACCGTCAATCCAACCGAACAGAGAAAATGCTTTTGGAGAACCGAGTTATTAACTGGAATACAGCCAAAAAGTGGATTCATAAAGATCCTAAAATATTGCAAAAAGTATTTGATCTCCCATCTGGAAAATGGCTATCCTTTCATTTAATTGAAGATGGCATCACTTCCATTTCACCTGCGGAACTTTCTGCTACTATTTCCAACCTAGATGAATTGGATCCTAGGTCTTTCCAACTTTATATGAGTTCGGAACTCGGTCGAAGCAGAACCCAGGAAACAAACCAAGTCATACCAGATAACCTCGTTGAGGTTGCTATACAAATCATTGGAGAAGCGGATGGTTCTTTTGATAGTGGGGATAAAATTATTCTTTATGGACGTGGCTCCTCTGGGTTTGACATTAAAAGGCAAGAAATCATCTGGCACCAAAACCTATACTTTAAAAACAATAAAACCTGGCTTTTCATTCCTGATGATCCCTCTGTACGCGGCAAACGTATAGATACTGATCAACCACCAGAGGCAGTGAATCTTTCACTCGATTACGGTAACGCTTTTCTTCATAGTGAAACAGATTTGATTAACCTAAATGCATCCGGAACCTTATGGCTAGGTAATACTATTCCAGCCAGCGGATCACAGGCTATTATTGCACCCATACCATTTCCCAAGGCTGGTGTTGATATTGAGATTAAAGCAGCCTTAAAAGGGCATTCCCTTTCAAAAACAACGATTGCCAGTCATTCGGTATCTCTTCATCATAATAATATCAATGGTAGCCAAATTGGTAATACAGTGATGTGGTCTGGAACAGGAACACGCACTATTTCTGATCTGTCTGCGGATATTACCCCCATTAATGGTACTAATTATTTTCATTTCGTTAATTCATCCACTGATGAGAATTCAGCACCTTACCTTGATTATTTCGAATTACAGTATGGACGAGATTTAATCTTTAATGAAAGTTTTGAATTTTGTTCTCCTGTAATAGGACAAAATGTTAGATTTATATTTTCTGGAACATTTTCTATGATTCATTCCCTATGGGAAATATCCAACCCTGCAGTGCCTAAAAATGTTCCAATTTCTCCAAATGGTTACGCGGAATGGGCTGCATACCCTGATACCATGGGGCGTTTTGTAATTTTTGCCTCAAATAATATACCGGAAATAACTGGATTGGTATTGGAACCAAATTTCCTAGTTACCAGTCTGCGCAATACAACTATTCAGGCCGATTATATTATAATTGGACCAACTGAATTTGAGCCTGCCACACAGTTACTGAAGGAATTGCGATCTCCAGCAGTCTATGCAAGCCTGGAGACTGTTTACGATGAATTTTCGGGTGGCAATTCTGATCCCATGGCTATCCGTACTTTCATCCAGTGGACCCAAGAAAACTGGCAAACTCCTGCCCCTTTTGCTGCCTTACTTCTTGGGGATGGCGGCTACGACTACCGGAATATCACAGGACATTCCACAATTGTTGTACCCACAATACAGGTTCCAGGTACTAGGTCATATGCTTCCGATGACCGTTTAGCTACTTTGTACGGTAACTTACCAGAAATTGCACTTGGGCGCTTTCCAGCGAGGAATAAGAATGAAGTGGCTGATTTCGTTGAAAAGATTGTTGCCCTAGAAACAAATCCTGAATTTGGACCCTGGCGTCAAACAGTCACTCTTATTGCTGATGACGCTGCCCGACCGGAACCCAGTCATGGCTCCGTTTCAACAGGAAAGTCACATACCTTAAATTCAGAAGAACTGGCAACACTGATCCCTTCTTCTATTTATACTGATAAATTGTATATGATGGAATTTCCAGAGGTTAGCGATGCTTCAGCCTATGGTGTCATTAAACCAAATGCAACACAGGCACTTTTTGATAAATTGAATGCAGGCACTTCAATTATATCTTACATCGGCCACGGCTCACCATACCAGCTGGCGCAAGAAAAACTTCTATATCTAGACCGTGGTGATATCAACAATATCAATACCGGATTAAAGCTTCCGCTATGGATCGTTGGCACCTGCTCTTTCGGACACTTTGATGACCCTCTCACTGAATCCTTTGCAGAGGAACTGATCCGCCAGCCCCTGAACGCTGCTTCAATGATTATTTCAACAACCCGCGCAATTACTGTTACAGGCAATGAGCGTTATACTCAGAATCTTTTCCGAACTTTGTTTGCCAATGAGTCTGTTTCACCGGCTCCCATCGGAGTAATCCTGCAAGCTATAAAAGATGGAACCAGCGAAAGTGAATATTTCCATTTATTTGGTGATCCTGCTATGTCTTTGCCAATCCCCAGTGCATTAGCTCCTCTTACCTCTATTACTCCGGATACTTTACGGACTCTGGCAACAGCATCTTTTTCCGGTCAGCAGCAACTTAACACAGGATCAGGCTATGGTTTTGTTTCTCTTCTGGATGCAGAGCGCAATGTAACTAGAGATTATACCATCAATTCTGAACAGGATAGTATATCCTATTCATTACCTGGTGCTGTATTATTTCGTGGTCAATTCACTTTCCAAGGTGCAGAATACAACGGACAGGTACGTATCCCCCAGGATATTTCCTACTCCAGTGATCCAGCCCGACTAATGGTCTATCTGTATGATAATAATAAGGATGCTATAGGTGTAATGGAGCAGATTCCTCTGGTAGGTGGAGGGGCAACCGCCGATGGGAACGGACCAATTATTAATTTTGAAACATCCTCCGGTCTGGTTCTCCGCTCAGGAGACCACTTATCAACGGAAGAAACACTGGTCCTACGCTTGTCTGACCCAATAGGCATCAATGTAACCAACGAAACCGGTCATGAAATTCAGATAACAGATTTGAACAAAGATTTGACAGAGAATATTACTCACCAGTTCTACTACGAGCAGAATAGCATTACCACTGGCACCATAGATATATATATTCTGAATGGTGATGATAAACTGCATCTTCTAGTAAAAGCTTGGGATAATGCCAATAATCCTAGTGAGCAGGAAATACAATTATCGAGAATATTTGAATCTAAATTAAAGATTTATAATGTCTATAATTATCCCAACCCATTTTCCAACATGACCCAATTTACCTTTGAAATCACCTCTAGCGCCAAAGTGAAGTTGGACATATACTCCCTGGGTGGCCGCCGCATTAAATCCTTTGATACGGTTACACTTCAGCCTGGATACCATTATATTGATTGGGATGGTAATGATGCTTTCGGTGGACAGTTGGCCAATGGCGTTTATTTGTATCGATTAAAGGCAAAAGGATTAAAAAATACTGAAACATATATTGGGCGATGTGCAAAATTTTAATGAGGGATATCCTATGAAATTACCCTTGATACTGGCTTCCAGTTCTCCACGCAGAAAACAGCTTTTAGAGCAAATTGGCTTGAAATTTGAAGTATACCCGAGCCAAATACATGAAAACTTATCTCTGAATTTGTCCCCGGAAATATTTACTAAATACTGGGCAAAGGAAAAAGCAATGGATGTGGCTAAATCCAATCCCCGGTCTCTGATTGTTGCAGCAGATACAATTGTAGTCCTGGATCATAAAATTTTAGGTAAACCTAAAAACAAAAATGATAGTTATCATATGTTGAAAAGTCTTTCCGGCCGTGCCCATAAAGTGGTTACTGGTGTACATTTTTCCTATGAAAAATATGGTATTGATCGTACTATAAATGAACAAACTGAAGTTTCATTTAACACATTATCTGATTCTGATATCTTTTATTATATTGACAATTATAAACCATTCGATAAGGCTGGAAGTTACGGGATACAGGACTGGTTTTCTGTCCAGGTAAAAAAGGTGGATGGCTGCTATTTTAATGTAATGGGTCTGCCCCTTGCGGCATTTTTTAAAGAATACCGTAGAATCAAAAAACAACTGGAAATACTATAATCAAGATTACTGCTCAAATATGCATCAATAGTCAAGAAATTCAGTACAGAGCAGCACGTGCTTCTGGCCCTGGTGGCCAGCATGTTAATAAGGTATCAACTGCAATTATACTTAAATACACTGTAAACTCGCAATATTACCCCAGATGGTTCATCCAACGTTTGAAAAAGGTTGCCGGCCGCCTGATGAACAAAAATGGAGTCATCATTATTAAAGCACAAAATTATCGATCTCAATCTAGGAATAAAAAAGCTGCATTCGAACGGCTCGTGAACTTATTTACAGATGCAGCAAAACGTCCCAAACTTCGCAAAAAATCAAAGGTCCCAGAAAAGGCAAATCAAAATCGATTGAAAAATAAAAAAATAAAAAGCCAGAAAAAACAACTCCGGCAATCTCCCAATAGGTCTGATGATTAAAAAATCATTCTTTTGTGAGGAGAATTGCGACATGTAACTTCATACTTCTCATTAGAGCTATGGCTACATTTTACATCGAATTAAAGGAATTGCGAAAATCGAAAGGAATCTCCCTGGAACAGATTCACGATCGGACCAAAATAAACATTCGCTATCTACGTGCAGTCGAAGCAGGGGATTTTGATATTTTACCCATTCCATATTTGCGATTATTTTTGAGAGCCTATGCTGATGAAATTGGTGGTAATGCCGACCGTGCACTAGAACAACTAGATTCATTTTTGGGAACATCAGCTTCTCCAATTTCCTCAATGGCAAGCATAAAAGAAGATCCAATTGAAGATGTGGAGATAACTAGGTTGGACCAATTGATGTCAGGGTACCCAAATCAGAAAACCCGCCAGGATCTTATAAAAGCTGGTGTATTACTAATTATATTTATTTTTGTCATCATTATATCCCAAAAAATATTTAATCAGGAAAGTTCTGCTGTGATTAGTGAATATGGAGCTATGCTGCAAAACCATACACAGATCATTTCCAATGAGGATTTGGTATCAGGATATCATCAGGACCAATTTAGCGAGGAACTCTTACCTACTGATCCACCATTTACCATCAAATTGATCCCTAGGAAAGAAACAGCATTTTCTTTCAAGAATGGTGTCGCCAATCCTATAAGCTACAGGTTGCTACCTGATGTTGAAAAAACACTAGAAAAGTTTAAAACTAGATCAGAACTGCTTTTTACGCATACAGCAGGACTATCAATTTTCATCAACGGTTACACAATTAACACTCAGGGCCATCAACACCCTGTAAAACTAACCATAAAGCCTACAAATCCTCCTAGTTTGGTAATTCAGCGGTATCGTCCGCTGCAATAACCACAAATCTTAGATAATCACCCACCATTCCCCATTGGATCCAAATCCGAAGGAAATAACTATGTTAACTATAATTAAGTATAGATTAAATATTGACATTTTTTGTGTTAGTTTGTAAGATTATGGGTAGTTGTGGGTAATTACCCCTTTTATGACATGACATTGACTGATAACACATTTATTGGCGAATACACATATTCCCTCGATTCTAAGGGCCGAGTAAATATCCCGGCAAAATTTAGACAATCCCTCTCTGTAGATAGTCAAAATACATTTGTAATTGCTCGAGGGTTGGATCCTTGTGTTTGGGTTTATCCTTTGGAACAATGGAAAGAGATTGAAACAAATCTTCGCAATTTATCTTCCGTAAAAAATATCCATCGTACATTTGTGCGGGATACCGCAAGGTATGCTTCCCCTTCCACATATGATAAGCAGGGACGGGTCACACTGACTCCGTCCCTGATCGAATATGCCAGTCTTGAAAAGGATGTACTTATTATTGGTATGATCAATAAAATAGAGATTTGGAATCCTAATACATTAAAAATAGTAGATCAGAAAAATCTGGAAATTGAGCCAGATGCTTATGATGACCTCGCGGATAAAATTATACTCTGATGGCGAATCCCTCTCCGCAGGGACCAATGCTTCATATGCCAGTATTGAGCAAAGAAGTATTATCGTCCCTACATATATATCCCAATGGAGTTTACTTCGATGGAACCATCGGAGCTGGCGGGCATGCAGCACTTATCATCAAGCAACTTTCCAATCAAGGACTTTATATAGGGATTGATCGGGATGAAGAGGCTCTATCGCATTGTAGACAGCGTTTTTCCGCCTCACCTGTATCCATCTCACTTCATCACAGATCCTATCATAAAATTAAATCCACTCTTGACCTGCATGGAGTCCAACAGGTGAACGGATTTCTCTTGGACCTTGGAATGTCATCTATGCAATTGGATTCCAATTCCAGGGGTTTTTCATTCCAATCGGATTCACCATTGGATATGAGATTTGATCAATCGCAATCTAAAGCGGCCAATGATATTTTAAATACAATGCCCGCGCAGGATCTAGCCAATATCATTTATAAAAACGGTGAAGAACGACGTTCACGAGCCATTTCGAAGAATATAGAAAAATGCCGTCCATTGAAATCTGTATATGACCTGGTAGATGCGGTTAGCAAGGTTACCCATCCCAAACATCGTAACAGAACACTTGCGCGAGTATTTCAGGCAATCCGGATCAATGTAAATAGTGAATTGGAGTACTTAAATATATTTTTAGCTAATTTCATTGATTATTTAACAATTGGTGGTCGAATCGCTATCATAAGTTTCCACTCTTTAGAAGACCGTCAAGTTAAGCACAGGTTTAAAAAATTATCAGATGAAGGGCGCTTGACAATTTTAACCCCAAAACCAATCACTGCATCTGACACAGAAATAGCCAATAACAAACGCTCAAAAAGTGCAAAACTACGTGTGGCGGAAAGGATGGCCTGATGTCTAGGAAAAGAAGGTCAAAAAGATTAAGAGACTTAATCCAAAGTGTCATTTTTTTTATAGCAACATTTGGCGTGATTACTTCTCTTATCATTTATTTATGGGTCTATACAGAAATTGATGAAACACTGTTGGCGATTGAAATACAAAATTCAACCGCTAGCGAACTGTCCAATGAACTGCAAGAACTTAAAAGTGAGATTGAATCTCTTAGCAGGCCTGATGTTATTGCAAAAAGGGCGATGGCAGATTTAAACATGGTTTTCACGGAACCGGAAACTTTATTGATATCTGTCAATAAAAACCTAATGAAAAACTTATGACAAAAACGTATTTGAAATTTCGTAAAAGAATTACTGCGGTTACATGTTTTGTCATTTTATCCTGGTCCGTACTTTGTGCAAAATTATTCCAAATACAAATCCTAAACCGAAGTAAATATCAAAAGGTTATTTTAACTCATGCCCAAAAAAAACAAACCCTGATTGCCAATCGTGGAAATATTTACGATCGCAATAACCGACCTTTTACAAGAAATATTATTCATTATACCCTTTCCGCAAAGCCCGGTGATGTCAAAGACAAAGTCAATCTGGCGAACGCCTTGAGTGAACAAACAGGTAAACCGATTCTTAAATACCTAGAAAAACTGAATTCAAAAGATAATTTCGTTTACTTGGACCGGAACCTACAAAGAGAAACTCTAGGAAAATTGGAAAATATAGCCTTGGATGGATTTCACATTAAACGACACTATCGCCGCTATTACCCTCATAATTCCGTAGCAGCACAGATACTGGGCTATACCAATGTGGATAATATGGGAATATCCGGTATAGAGAAAGATTTTAATCAATATTTGACTGGCACCCCGGGATGGATAATCAAGACCAAAGGCTGGAAAGGAAAATTTCAGCAGAAAAGTGGTAATCCGTATCAAAAACCTGTTGATGGCGATAACATACAGTTAACCATAGATTTGGAGTACCAGTCAATACTCGAGGAAGAGCTCGGTAGACGGCAAAAGGAGACCTACGCAAAAGCCGCAACAGGCATAGTTATGAATCCACAAACTGGGGAGATTCTAGCTATGGCTTCCACGCCTGGTTTCGATAACAACCGCTATTTTGAGACCGAGATGGATTACCACCGTGTTCGCGCGGTTACGGATCAATTTGAACCAGGATCCACTTTTAAGGTGGTTGCTGCAATTGCTGCGCTTTCAGAAAATGCCATTAGCCTTACCGAAGAATTCAATTGTGAAAATGGTGAATTCCCCTATTACGATATTACAATAAAGGATCATGAGAAATATGGTTTTTTGACTTTTCCGCAAATTATTCAAAACTCCAGTAATATAGGTGTAGTCAAGGTCATGGAGCAGGTAGGATCGATTCCCCTGTTTGAAACAGCCCGAAACCTGGGGTTTGGAACCACGACTCGGATCAGTCTGGCAGGAGAACTTTCTGGAAAACTACATCCTGTAAAAAATTGGAGCCGTGTATCCCAAGGACAAATTGCTATGGGATATGAGGTCGGGGTAACCGCAATTCAACTGGCAACTGCCTATTGCGCAGTAGCAAATGGCGGCTTCATGGTGACCCCCAGGTTAATCCGACAAATTATTAAGGATAATAAAGATGTTGTTTACGCAGAAGAACCGAGCATTATTCGCCAGGTTACAAATCGGAGAGTGATGGATCAAGTCCAGAAAATGCTGCGTTCTGTTGTTGTTAATGGTACTGGACATAATGCAGAAATTGCAGGTTGGGATGTGGCAGGTAAAACTGGGACAGCAAAGAAAGTCATAGATGGTAAATATTCTGATGATAAATACATTTCCAACTTTGTTGGTTTGTTTCCATCTGAAAAACCTCAGTTGCTGGGTCTGATTATATTAGATGAACCGCACAAACCTTATCACTGGGGCTCAGAAGGTGCTGCTGTTACTTTTAAAAGATTAATGAAACGAATTATTAATTTGGATGACAGCATTATCCCTCCTGCACGGTTAAAAAAAGATGCAGCCAAGCATTTTAAAAAACCCATTCGTAACGATATTGTCATGGCCAAAACTCAACCTGTCGCCAGTCAAGTGTCTGTCAAATCGCCCCCAGTTCTTTCTATGATAACCAGTTACAATAATCAGGTTAAAATGCCGGACGTTCGCGGGTTCAGTATGCGAAAAGCAATGACTACTTTGCGAAGCAGTGGAATAAAATTCAAGATTGAGGGTAGTGGAAAAGTAGCCTGGCAAAGTCCAAGACCAGGTACAATTTTAACCAATGGAAAAACCTGTTTGATAAACCTTAAATGAACAAGACACTAAAAAGCCTTACCCGAAAGTTAATGAGATCAGAGACAGTTCCGGATATTTCAATAAGTGGTCTTAAGTTTAATTCTGCCCATATTTCTAAGGGAGATTTATTCATGGCTATTCCTGGGAATATCCATGATGGACACGATTATATCCATGATGCGATTGCAAATGGAGCATCGGCAATTCTTTCCAATGGGAGGGACTTGGGCGCATTGCAAATACCACAGATAAAAGTTGCCAATCCCCGTCGAGCTGCATCTTTAATCGCTGCTGAATTTTATGATCATCCATCCCGAGATTTACAAATAACAGGTATTACCGGGACAAACGGAAAAACAACCACCACTTTCCTTCTAGCTTCTATCTTATCCCACGCTGGGCAGAAAACTGCACAGATCGGGACACTGGGATTAATAGCTGAAGGGTTTGAACAGATCAAATCCTTGACCACACCAGATGCCATATCCATACAAAAAATACTTTCGGATTTGAAGTATATGGGTTTCTCGCATGTTGTTATGGAAGTCTCATCACATGCACTGGATCAATATCGAGTGTCTGATGTGCATTTTAACATGGCAATCTTCACTAATCTGACACGAGAGCATTTAGACTACCATGGCACCATGGAAGCTTATTTTCAATCCAAGGCCAGACTATTTCGCATGCTCCAGCTAGATTCAACAGCAATTGTTAATGAAACAGACCCCAGTGGTATACGTATTGCTGGTGAAACCAATGCACCTGTTCTGAATTATTCTAGAAGTAATGGCGCATCTGTGCACTATCAGGAATTAGAAATGGGTTTAAGTGGAATCCAAGGAATAATTAAAGCAGGAAATGAAACTTATAAAGTGCAATCCGAGCTTCTTGGAGAATTCAATGCTGAGAATATCCTAGCGGCTGTTTCTGGTGCTCATACCTTGGGAATCGAAAATAGCATTATCGAAAAGGGAATTTCTGCCTGTTCCGCAATACCAGGAAGAATGGAGCCATTTACCCTTAAAAATGGTGCTACTGCGTTGATTGATTATGCTCATACGCCCGATGCTTACGATAAAGTTTTGGGAACAATCAAACAATTATCCCAAAAAGAAACCAAAATACTTGTAGTCTTTGGTGCTGGAGGAGATAGAGATTTTACGAAGCGTCCAGAAATGGCTAAGGTTGCAGAACTGTATGCCAATCATTGTTATGTCACACCTGATAATCCAAGAACTGAAGATCCCGACCAGATCGCAAAGGAAGTGATATCCGGATTTCATTCGAACCGTTTTACAGTATTCGCTGATCGAACCAAAGGATTAAGAACAGCTCTTGCACATAGCAAAAAAGGAGACGTGGTTATAGTTCTGGGAAAAGGACGTGAAGAATATCAGGAAATTCAAGGCGAAAAAGTCTTTTACTCGGATCTTAGGATTATAAAGGATTACCAGTGAGAATTGACATAAAACAACCTGAAAGATTCGCCACAGTTTTTGAAAGTGTAACCGGCACAGGCCTTCACCAGCTTATCTCGGGTATTGCTACAGACAGTAGAGAGTGTAAAGATGGAGACCTTTATATCGCATTGTCCGGAGATCGAACAGATGGCCATGGGTTTCTAACTGCAGTAACAAAACAGGGAGCCACAGCAGCATTAGTATCTAAAAAAAACATAGAATTAAATCTTCAACAAATCGAAGTGGAAAACCCGCAGTTGACTATTGGGAAAATTGCCGGGGAATGGCGCAGACAGTTTGAAATCCCTGTAATTGCCATAACAGGTTCCAACGGTAAAACATCCACCAAAGAATTACTCGTACATGTACTTTCAACCAAGTATAATGTGCACGCCACAGAGGGGAATTTCAACACTTCTATTGGACTTCCCCTTACCCTCTTTCAATTGAATGATACCCATACTATTTCCATTTTAGAGATGGGAGCAAACCAAGCAGGGGACATTGAATATCTCTGCAGCATTGCTCAGCCAACACACGGTTTGATTACTAATATTTCCCCAGCACACCTATCTGGATTTGGAACTATTGATGTGATAACAGAAACCAAAGGTGCTCTATTCAATTCATTGAAAGATGGAATTGCATTTGTAAATATGGCAGACGAAAAGGTGGCTTCTATTCCTATTACAGGAAAAAAAGTAATGTTCGGTTTAACATCAAATTGTGATTTCCCTGCAGATATCCACCACGAAAATAATGGTTCATTAACATTAACAGTGGACACTCACGAGATACCCACTGGTTCTCGAAACCTATCTTTTGTAAAAAATAGTATTGCTGTTTCTGCCATCGCTGTTTCCTTAGGTGTTGATTGGGAAAATATTATTATTCAAATCAGTTCATTTTCACCGCCAGAAGGACGCTGCCAAGTAAAAAAGTTTGATGAGATTACAGTAATTGATGATACCTACAACGCAAATCTTTCTTCTTGCCTAGCAGCGTTGGATTATCTTAATGCATTCACCGGTAATGGAAGGCGTATATTTGTATTTGGAGATATGTTTGAACTCGGGGATGAATCTGCAGAACAGCATATGGAAGTAGGACATAAATGCACGGAAATAGAATTAGATCATGTGTTCACTATTGGCAATGATACCAAATACACAGATTCCGTTCTGAATAGCAATATTAATTCTGCACATTTTGAAACATCTGCAGAACTTATCACAAAGCTGAAAAATTTATTACACGCTGGAGATAAGGTTCTTTTTAAAGGGTCCCGAGGCATGGCTATGGAAAAAATTATTGAAGGGGTGTTTATAAACTGATGCTATACGAATTGCTTACACCGTTAAAAGAATCTTTTTTTGCTTTTAATTTATTTGAATATATCACCTTTAGAGCTGCAACCGCGGCTATCGCAGCTCTTGTATTAAGCTTCATCATCGGGCCCTGGATTATCCACATACTACACACACACCAAATAGGAGAAGAAATTCGTCCTACAGGACCCGAATCTCACATGAAGAAGAAGGGCACGCCTACAATGGGAGGAGTCATAATCCTATCGTCTGTACTCCTCCCTACCCTCTTGCTGGCTAAATTGAACAGTCCTTTTATTCAGATAATCCTGATTGCGGTTGTCTGGATGGGAATTATTGGATTTATTGATGATTTCCTAAAAGTGGTAAAAAAAATGAAAAAAGGGCTCGTAGGTCGGTACAAATTGGCAGGTCAAATTATTCTTGGTATTATTGTTAGTTATTGGGTTATGAGTGCACCTGAATTTCAGTTATTTAATACCAAAACCACCGTACCCTTTCTGAAGAATGTAGAAATTGACCTAGGAATGTTGTATCCAATAATGGTAATCCTTGTAATTACAGGCACATCCAATGCAGTTAACCTGACCGATGGGCTAGATGGTCTGGCTGCGGGGTTACTTGCCATTTGTTTCACCGTTTTCGCAGCAATCTCTTATATTTCAGGCCGTGTTGATTTTTCTGATTACCTGAATATTATTTACCTTCCCGGTGCTGGAGAATTAACCATATTTGCCAGTGCCATGGCTGGTGCCTGTATAGGATATCTATGGTTTAATACTGCTCCTGCAGAAGTGTTCATGGGTGATACCGGTTCTTTATCGGCTGGAGCAGCCTTGGGAACTCTTGCGATTCTGCTAAAAAAAGAATTGCTGCTTTTTATTATCGGTGGTGTTTTCGTATGGGAAACAGTATCAGTAATGCTCCAGGTTTCTTGGTTTCGATGGACAAGATCCAAGACTGGTGAGGGTAAGCGCTTATTTCTAATGGCCCCTATTCATCATCATTTTGAATTAAAAGGCTGGCCTGAAACCAGGGTTGTGGTACGTTTTTGGATTATTGGATTGCTTTTTGCCTTGTTTTCACTAACAACCTTCAAGATCCGATGATAGATATTTATCACAAAGCTAATATTAATATCAAGAATAAATTCATCTCAGTGATCGGGCTTGGACTAAGTGGCAGTGCCGCAGCAAAACTCGCTCATTTTGCTGGGGCAAAAGTATATGTAAGCGACCCCGGGACAAGTCTTGATCTCAATATGCGCGCCGATGAAATGTTGCAGATGGGCATAGGTGTAGAAACGGGGATCCATTCAGATCGTATTTATGAAGCAGACCTGTGGGTTATTTCACCTGGTGTGCCAAAAGATTCAGATATTATTGCCAAAGCCCAGAAAAATAATATTCCTATAGTTAGTGAAATAGAATTCGCTAGTTGGTTTACTGAATCCCCCATCATCGCTGTAACCGGCTCTAACGGCAAAACTACTACTGTAAAAATGTTGATAAAAATGTGCCAGTCAGAGAATATTCTCGGTAGCCTAGCTGGAAATGTTGGGATTCCTTTTTCTTCATCTGTGCTGCAAGAAATGAAATGTCCAGAACCTAAAACGGTTTATATACTGGAGATATCTAGTTTCCAAATGGAATTTATCGAGAATTTTCGACCCAAGATTGCTGTCTATACCAATATTTCACCTGAGCATTTAAATCGTCATGGTACCATGGATGAATATATCGCCATGAAAATGAGAATGGTCGAAAACCAAACCAAGACTGATTTTATTGTTTTTAACATTGATGATCCAATTATAGCCATGGCCTTAAAAGATCACCCAGCTATTATGGTTCCATTCAGCATCATTCGATCAGATACGACTTTTCGACTCCAAACAAATAGTATTTATGGAACTAACGGTAGTCCTTTAATTTCAGTAAAGGATATAAATCTTCCAGGGCAACATAATTTATCCAATATTTTAGCAGCCTCCACTGCTGCTCATCTTATGGGTATCCCTGATCAACACATCGCCGAAATCATGGGATCATTCCCTGGGGTTGAACACCGCCTAGAATATGTTTCTTCTATTGATGGTGTACAATACATTAATGATTCCAAAGCCACCAATTTGGATGCAGTCATGGTGGCACTGGAAAGTTTTGATCAATCTCTTATTTTGATCCTTGGAGGTCAAAATAAAGGTGCAGATTTCCGGCTACTCCTTCCACATATCGAAGAAAGTCATGTCAGACTAATCATCTCTTATGGAGAATCCGGCGGGGAGATTGTAACTGCAATAGGGGATGCGGTGAGATCGGTTCAAGTAACTGATCTTAAATCCGCAGTTACATCTGCCCAATCTCTGGCCATTCCCGGGGACGTAGTTTTACTGTCTCCGGGATGCGCCAGCTTTGATCAATTTGAAAATTTTGAAGCAAGGGGTATTCAATTCAAAAATTGGATTTATAATTTGGATAAAACTAATGATTGATATCTTGATCCAACGGTACGACCGTCAGCTATTGATCTATTTTGGGCTTTTAGCTGTTCTGGGAACGATAATGCTTTATAGTGCCAGTTGGTATGAATCATTTGCTAATTCCAATGGCCAAACTGATACACTTTTTTTGCAAGGCCATTTAAAACGATTGCTGGTTGGTATATTCTGTCTTTTGATTTTTCTAATCATAGATTATCGACACTTGAAGGATGTTGCCCTTTACATGATAATTGGATCTATTCTTTTGCTGATGGCAACCAAAATAACTTATCTTGCGAAAGGGCTTGGCTGGAGCAAACCGGCACGGTGGATGTACTTTGGCCCATTCTCAATTCAGACATCCGATATAGCGCGCATGTCAGTTCTAATATACATGGCTCATTATGTAGATAAAAAACGTGATAAACTGCACGATTTTCAATCAGGGTTTTTACCGGCTATAGGTATATTGACTATTATTATGTCACTTATTGTTGTCCAACCTGACTTTAGTACAGCAGTAATGATTGGTATTTTGGGTATTATCATTTTATTTGTTGGTGGGGTGAAAGTGTCACAATTATCACTGGCAGGTGCATCCGGATTACTCATTGGAATACCAGTTCTCTTATCCAGGGAATACCGAAGACAACGTATTCTTTCTTGGTTCGGTTTCGAAGACTTGCCAGATGTAGGTTACCAGGCTAAGCAGTCCCTAATCAGCCTAGGAAATGGTGGAGTATTCGGTGTTGGTCTCGGAAATAGTATTGAAAAGAATCATTTACTACCTACTCCGCATACAGATTTTATTTTTGCGATTATTGGTGAAGAACTAGGTTTTATTCTTGGAACAATTCCTGTAATTACCCTGTTCCTATTGATATTCCTGCGTGGCCTAAAAATCGCAAGGCAATGCACAGATCATTTCGGTGTATTGCTGGCAGTGGGAATTTCATTCAATTTTATTCTCTATGCATTTGTGAACGCCGCCGTAGTAACCGGTATTTTTCCGGTAACCGGCCTCCCCATGCCTATGGTCAGTTATGGAGGCTCCGGAATGGTAGTAAATATGGCCTTGATTGGTATTCTCTTAAATATTTCGCAAGCAAGAAGATCTGTTGGTAATAATAGACGTAGCTGGAGTCCAATTATTAATGGTTAGTCGCAATATATTGATCGCTGGTGGGGGTACTGGTGGCCATCTCTTTCCTGCTTTGGCAATCGGAGAAGAGATACACCGCCGGGAGCCAGATGCCAGAATTCATTATGTAGGATCCAATTTTGGATTGGAAGCCAAAGTATTTCCTATAAAAGACGTTTGGCATACACTACTACCAATTCGCGGACTCCAGCGGGGAATCAGCCTAAAGAGCTTTGGGCGCAATATATTGCTTCCAGGACGAATCATTCGTTCTATAATAAAAATCAGATCCCTCTATAAGGATTTTATCCCACAGATTATTATAGGTACAGGCGGCTATGCTTCGGCCTTACCACTGTATATGGCCACCAGACAAAATGATTCTCACCCTATTGTGCTTCAGGAGCAAAATTCTTTTCCCGGTATTACGACCCGCTGGTTTGCTGATCGATCGCGAGCCATTTGCGTCGCTTTCGAGGAAACAAACGAATATCTGAATAAAGATACGATTTTAACTGGAAATCCAGTCAGACAAGGTATTGATAATGGTATAAAAAAAGATGCTGGAAAGGAATTCAATTTAGATCCAGAAAATAAAACTATTTTTCTTTTCGGCGGGAGCCAAGGTTCAGTTTATTTAAATAAATTGATGAATACAGTTGTGAAAAAGATTATCGGTTCTGGACTTCAAATATTATGGCAGACCGGGGATTTGGAATATCCAAAATATAAGAATCACAATAACGACCACATTCATATCACACCTTTTATTAATAATATGGCTAGTGCATATGCCCTAGCCGACTTAATCATTTGCCGCAGTGGTGCTTTGACACTGGCTGAAATAACTGTTTGCGGTAAAGCCAGTATTCTGATTCCTTTTCCTTTTGCATCTGCGGATCATCAAACTAAGAATGCCCAAGCTTTGGTCAATGCTGGCGCAGCACGAATTTTATTCCAGAAATCATTACAATCCCAGGAGTTCTATCTTTCAATCATGAATCTAATTCATAATAAGACAGAACTTGAAAAAATGGCAGCGGCTTCCAAAGCACTGGGACGGCCCAATGCAACAAAAGATATCGTGGATCAAATATTTCAGGCTGCGGCATGACATTTAGAAAAATAGATCAAGTACATTTTGTAGGCATTGGTGGTATTGGCATGAGTGGTATTGCTGAATTACTGTTAAACCTAGGGTTTACAGTCACTGGATCTGATATTAATAATTCAGATAATGTACAGCGTTTACTTAATCTTGGAATTGATGTAAAAATTGGACATGATCCTTTAAATGTAGGTAAAACCGATTTACTGGTTTACTCCAGTGCGGTACAGCTTGAAAATCCAGAAATCATTAAAGCACGACAAAAAGGTATTCCTATTATCAGGAGAGCAGAAATGCTTGGTGAGCTTATATCTGTCAAAGAAACAAGTATTGCCGTTGGTGGAACTCATGGTAAAACTACCACATCTTCAATGATTGGGACTGTATTATCCCATGCGAAAATGGACCCTACCCTTGTTGTGGGCGGTCTTGTACAAAATCTGGATACAAATTCTAAATTGGGCGACGGTGACATCATCGTGGTTGAAGCTGATGAATTTGACCGCAGTTTTCTGGCACTGAAGCCTACCATAGGTGTAATAACTAATATAGAACTCGAGCATACGGATTGCTACGAAGATTTATCTGACCTTCAGGATGCTTTCCTACAGTTTTGTCAATCTATTCCTTTTTATGGAGAGATAATAGTTTGTGCAGATTCCCTAGGAATCAGGAATATAATATCAAAAATTGAAAGGCCCATGACCACCTATGGACGGTCGAGGGATGCGGCCTACCGAGCGAAAAACCTCCGATTTGATGCCTCACAATCTACATATTCAGTTTTTTGCGCGGAGGAAAATCTGGGAGATATTCAGATCAATGTTCCCGGCGAACATAATGTTCTGAACTCCTTAGCTGCCGTCGTGATCGGATTAGAAATGGGCCTTTCTTTTTCTATGATTCAGAATGGAATTAGAAAATACAAGGGTGTTCGACGTCGTTTTGAAATCAAGGGATGTCATCATAATATTATGGTCGTAGACGATTATGCCCATCACCCTACCGAAATTGACGCAACTCTTAAGGCAGCAAAGGGTGGCTGGAACAGACGGGTAATCGCTGTGTTTCAACCTCATTTGTATACCAGAACACAAGCCTTTTTCCGCGAATTCGCTTGTGCCTTGGGGAATGCAGACGTAGTTATCATAACCGATATTTATCCGGCCAGGGAAAAACCCATTCCTGGAATCACAGCTGAACTCATTTACAATGAATGTAAAAATTCAGGCATGGATAAGTGTTATTTTATACCTGATCTGGATAACCTTGTAACCGAACTCGATCAAATCGTTCAATCAAATGATCTTATTCTTACCTTAGGTGCAGGAAGTATCTGGCGCTACAGTGAAACATACGCCCGGCACCTGGAACAAAATGTAACTGAGGTAAAAGGTTGAAATTCATGGTAGAGTTGAGATCAATTGTTCATGGTACACTTTTGGAAAATGAACCTATGAGCCGTCACACAACCTACGGGGTTGGCGGTCCTGCTGTAGCTTTTATCACTCCAAATGATAGAAAAGACCTTTCCAATATTCTCAAGTTCGCATCACAGCAAAACATTAGAATTTATTTTATTGGATCCGGATCCAATCTACTTGTTGCAGATCAGGGTATTGAGGGCATTGTTATCACACCCGCCAAAGTCCTAACCAACCTTAAATTTTCAAATGGTTACGTTATCGCAGAATCTGGAGTCATGTTGGGTCGACTTGTAAAAGAATGCGTGAAAAGGAATTTGACGGGTTTGGAAAGTCTTATTGGTGTACCAGGAACTGTTGGAGGTGCACTGGTTATGAATGCAGGAGCCTTTGGCGGTGAGATTTCTAATAACCTGATGAATGTGGATTTGATGAAAATGAATGGACAAATTAAAACTTTAAATTATGCTGAAATAGATTTTGCATATCGTTTTTCCACATTCAACAAGGATGAATTTATCCTTTCGGCTCGATTTCACCTTAAACATGGAAATCCGCAGCTGATAAAGGAAAATAGCCATAAAGCCAGCAAGGGGCGTAAATCGTCACAACCTTTGCGTTTTCGTTCTGCGGGTAGCGTTTTTAAAAACCCTGGTCACCAAGCTGCTGGTTATTTAATTGACCAAGCTGGACTAAAAGGAACAAAAGTTGGAGGAGCTGAGATTTCAACGCATCATGCAAATTTTTTTGTAAATCATGGCGATGCAAAAGCTGCAGATATTGCTGAATTAATTCGGATTACCCGTAAAAGAGTGTACGAAAAGTTTAAAATAAAACTCGATTTGGAAGTAAAAACCATCGGGTTCAATAAAAAAGATCTTGAACCGTATGAGTCGTAAGAAGAAAAAAAATATAACCTGGTATAAAATATTGATTTCTACATTAGCATGTGTAGCAATCTTTTCGCTGGTTTGGATATCATTCTGGTGGTCAGGTATCAACAATGCGTTGGTAATAAAAAATATTGTGTTTTCGAATACGATTATATTAGATGAGGAAGATTACAGAGATACCTTTGGGAAGTTAACGGGTACAATCTTAGATGATGTTGATCTGATCCAGATTACGGAATTAGTCGAAAGTCATCCATATGTACGTGCTGCTCGATTAAGCCATCGTTTTCCAGGAACTATTGTGATCGAGATAATGGAACGTACACCCATTGCTATTTTAAATACACAACCCATGGTCATGCTGGATGAAGATGGTTTTATCTTACCGGATATGGAGAATATGGGTGACTTCCCCATTCCTTCCCTATCTAATTTCAACCCGGATCCAAAATTATATCCCGCAGGAGAAAAAGTGCTGTCTGTGAAAGTTAAGGAATCCATTGAATGGTTAAGCCATCTTCGTCAGGATTACAGCTTTCTTTATGATAATCTTTCAGAAATCAGGTTGGTTTCGGACAATGATATCGAATTGATTCTAGCGGAAGAACCAACAAAAATCTTATTGGGGAATAAAGATTTCTGGAACAAGATTGAAATATTAAAACAATTTAAGATCGATTTAGAGCCACTCAAAGAATTAACTGACTTTTCATACCTGGACATGAGATATAATAACCAGATAATTGCCAAGGATCGCCGATCATGAACCCCATCAGTAATGGGCAGGATCAACATATTATTTCCGGTCTGGATATAGGTTCTGATATTATAACGTGTGTTATTGGTCAAACCAATGAGAAAAGAACAAAAATTAAATTGTTGGGGATAGGTTCCGTATCCTCTTCCGGAATTCGACGTGGGTCAATTGTACACCGTGATCTATTAATTGAGCAAATAGAAGCATCAATGAATGAAGCGGAAACCATGGCTAGTGTCAAAATAACAAAATCAATTTTGTCCATTACCGGGGATCATATTCGAAGTTTAAACACACAGGCAGCGATTGCACTGAATCGCGGAAACGGAAGTCCGGGAATCTTAATTGAACGACCAATCGATGAGCGAGATATATACCAAGTCCTAGATCTGGCCCAAGCTGTTTCACTGCCGGTTGATAGAGATATTCTCCATACATTGCCCCAGGAGTATCTAGTCGACACCATCGAAGAAATAAAAAATCCTATTGGCATGACTGGACGGAGATTGGAAGGCCGTGTGCATCTGGTAACTGCGGCTACTACAGCAATGAACAATTTGGTGAACTGCGTTGAAGAATTAGGAGTTATGATAGAGGGACTTGTATTCCAGCCTCTGGCTGCCGGTTTATCTGTATTGACAGAAGATGAAAAAGAGCTAGGTGTGACTCTAGTAGAAATTGGAGCATCTACTACAAATATTGCTGTTTACCATGGAAAATCAATTCGGCATTCAGCAGTGATTCCATTGGGTACATCCAGCGTAACTAATGATATTGCGGTAATGCTTCAAATTGGTGTAAAGGAAGCCGAGGAGATTAAGATCAAATATGCATCTGCGAAATCATCTATGTCTTCAGAAAAACTGGAAATAGATCTTCCCGCAAAAGAAGGCCAATTAAAACGATCCATACCGGAGCAGGAAGTTTCCCGATACGTCGAAGCCAGGATGCAGGAAATTTTTCAAATGGTTATCCACGAAATCTCAAGAGCAGATATCAAAGAACCCTTGACGTACGGAATTGTACTCACTGGAGGAGGTGCTCGGCTCCGCAATATTATAGCCCTAGCTGAAGACATCCTGAATGTAAAGGTTCGCATTGGAAATCCAGAAAATATAGAGGGAATTACGGATATTGCCGAAAATCCCAATTTCGCTACAGCACTGGGTTTACTGCTTTGGCCATTTATGGCAACCGATCATGTACGTATTTCAAAACCCCTAAATATAGGTATCAAAGGAATATTTGAAAAAATTCGACATACCATCGAAGACCTATTTTAACCAAACCAGTAAAGGAGAACAATCATGCTGTTTGAGTTTGATAGTCTATCTGAACAAAAAGCAAATCTAAAAGTAATCGGTGTTGGAGGTGCTGGTGGAAACGCCGTTACCCGTATGATAACATCCGGCATGCAAGGTGTTGATTTCATTGTTATCAACACAGATGCTCAAGATTTGGACAGTAACCCATCTGAAAATAAAATACAGATTGGAAAAAATTTAACAAAAGGTCTTGGCGCAGGAGCTAATTCCAATGTAGGCAAGGAAGCTCTTGAAGCGGACCGGGAGGCGATTTCTGCTCTTTTAGACGGTGCTGATATGGCCTTTATAACTGCCGGTATGGGTGGTGGAACGGGAACAGGTGCTGCACCGGTAGTAGCTCAAGTATCTAGAGAACAGGGTGTATTGACTGTAGGTATTATCACTCTACCTTTCAGTTTTGAAGGTCCAAAACGAATGAACCGCGCTCTAGAAGGATTAGCAGAAATGAAGAAAGCCTGCGATACCGTAATTTCCATCCCAAATCAGAAATTGATGTCTATTGTAGATAAATCTACAACACTTCCCGAAGCATTTAATATGGCTGACACTATTTTGCACCAAGCGGCAAAAGGAATATCAGATCTGATCAATGTACAGGGTGTGATCAACCTAGACTTTGCCGATGTGGAAACAATAATGAAAAACATGGGTGAAGCCATTATGGGTACAGGGGTAGCTACAGGTGATGAACGTGCAGTTCTTGCAGCTCAGCAGGCCATTTCCAGCCCTTTACTTGATGATGCCAGTATTAAAGGCGCGCAAGGTGTATTAGTAAATATCACCGGCGGTAATGACCTCACCCTTATGGAGGCAAACGAAGCAACCAGCATTATTTTCGAAGAAGCTGGACCTTCCGCAAATATCATTTTTGGTGCTGTGATCGATCCAAATATGCATGAAGAGATCCGGGTTACTGTAATCGCTACTGGATTCCATATGCCAAAAGCAGTGCAAGAAATGAAAAATACTGAATCTCCGAAACAAACTTTCGATACACCACACACCCGAACCCTTCAGGAACGGGAAAATAGACCCCTCCACATTCAGCAGGAACCAGAAGTTATTCAGGAAGCGTCTGAAAAACATAAACCTGTAATGAAGTTTGATGATACCCAAGAAAAACCTGTCGTTATTTATGGGCAGGATCTTCAGGTTCCGGCATTTATCCGCCGACAACATGATTAAAACTGGTTAAATATCAAATTTGCTTAACACAAAAAAGCCCCGGAAACGGGGCTTTATTGTGTTTTAATATATAGATATAACTAAACTTTTACACCTTTGGCTCGCAATTCATTCACTACACGTGTAATTCCTTTTTTATCAATGATGCGCATTCCTCTGGTGGAAAGTCTCAGAGTGATATAGCGTTTTTCATTCGGCAACCAAAATTTTTTGCGCTGCAAGTTAATATTAAATCGGCGGCGACTTTTATTATGGGCGTGGCTCACATTGTTGCCAAACATGGGCTTTTTACCTGTTACATCACATACTCTACTCATAATATTCTCGTGGAAAAAGTTTAATTACTTGAAAGAATTTAGCGCAAACTTAAAACTCTTTTCCGGTCGCACAAAATAATCTTTCTGTCAAATTATTAATCAATAAACCGAAATCGCAAACAACTCCAGGCCGAGATCAATCCATCGATCAGACGCAGTTTTTTCCCTTCCTCTATTTTCCGCCGGTTGTAGCTCACAGCAACCTCCATCACTGTGTAGCCTCGGCGAAAAACTTTGGCTGCAATTTCTGTTTCCAAACCAAAGCCCTTTGACTTTAGGCTTAGTCCCCGTAAATGTTCCAAGGATAGTACTTTGTAACAGGATGCTACATCAGTAACCGATTCCCCATTAATAAAGTTTGAAAACCATGTGATCATTTTATTACCAAGCGTATGATATGAGTTTTTATTATCCTGGTTCACCCAGCGGCTACCAAAGACAATATCTACTTTCTTACTGATAATTGGCTGCAATAATGCGTGATAAGAACGTGGATCATATTCCAAATCACCATCCTGAAGGATAACATATTTCCCCGTGCAGTAATTGAGAGCTGTCTGTACAGCAGAACCTTTACCCTCGTTTAACTCATGGTGGATTAAATGAATACCGGAAATAGATTCCAGTAATTCACGGGAACCATCGTTAGAGCCATCATTAACCACAATAATCTGTTTTTCAATACCGACCGCTTTTACCCGTTCAATTAGCTCCTGGCAGGTTGCTTTTTCATTATAGACGGGTATAATAACAGATAATATTGGCTCGTACATAGGTTAATTCTACTAAAGCTTCTTTGAACCATGTTTATCCAATTTCAAAGCTCCTTTCCTTGCCTCCAGAATACCAAGGATTAAAAACATTGTATTATACGATTTCTGATGTATTAGAAATAAAGGCAATGACCAGTGTATACCAGGTTTATATAATACTTAGTACCATCAAATTTTAATGAATAATTAACCGCCCATATAAATGTTTGGGACAATATTATTATAACAGTATATACATGACGCCGACACATATCAAGAACCGTCTACTTAAAGAAAACCTCCCATTGCATAAGGATTAGATACATTAGGAATCACTAAAGAGAGTCGAGATATTAATCAAATATATGGTCATTCCCTCCTACTACAGTCCGCAATACCTTCGAATATAAGATCTGTTCTGGAGTCGCATTAAGAAAATTCACTGAGTGGACTGCAAAATCAGCATATTTCCCTGCGGTAATGGACCCAGTTTTATCTTCCCAGAATGCAGCATAAGCATTGTTGATAGTATAAGAACGAAGAGCATCTTCCACGCTGATTTTTTCTTTAGGGTACCAACCTTGTGGATTTTTTCCATCCCGGGTCCGGCGGGTAATAGCGGCATAAATGCCTGTGACCGGATTTAATGGAGCTACTGTCCAATCGGAACCAAACGTAAGGTTGGCACCGCTTTCTATCAATGTTTTAAATACATAAGTGCGGGATAATCGATCATGATCGATTCGCTTATGAGCCCATGAACCATCATCATAGATATGGTAAGGTTGCATGGAAGGAATGATATTTTCTGCGGCAAAACGGGGCACTGCGGATCGGGAAAGATGTTGTGAATGCTCTATACGGCACCTTCTGTCCTTTTCTCCGTAATGTTGACGGATAAGTAAAAACTCATCCAATATCCAGTCATTGGCTCGATCGCCAATTGCATGGACCGCATGCTGGATATTTGCTTTGTCGGTCTCCCGTAAAATATGTTTGAAATCTACTGTATCTTGAAGTGTAATGATACCCACTGTGGGAAGATCTTCTTTATCTGGTGATAATAGATCAACCAAATATGGTTCATGCATCCAGGCTGTACGGGAGCCCAAGGACCCGTCCATCATGGCTTTAATACCATCCCATCGCAACCAGTCATCCCCGGGGCCATTATTCCTAACATTGCGGATGATTTTTTTCCAGTTTGTATACCAAGGGTAAATCTTGATTCGGAGCTTTAAGCGACCATTTTTATGATTCCGTTTGTAGGTTTCCAAGGATTGCCAGGTACCCATATCGTGGACTTGGGTAATACCAAGGGAAAGTGCATAATCCATCGCAGCATCTAGCGCTTGATCTAATTCATCAATTGTTGGATCAGGAATAATCTTATTTACTAAACTCATCGCTTCATCTTTAAGTATTCCAGTAGGATTGCCTCTATCATCTTTAATAACTATTCCACCTGCTGGGTCTGTAGTGCTAGCTGTGATACCCGCTAGAGCCAGAGCCTTTGTATTAGCCAAGGCCATATGACCATCAAGCCGTCCCAGGAAAACCGGTCTATTTGGAACTACATCATCAACCCACGATTTATCCGGATAAATCCCCCCCCAGAGTTCGTGGTCCCAATCGCCGCCATGTATCCAGGCATCTTCCGGGAGTGTTTCAGCATGGGTTGCTATGCGTTCCTGAAATTCAGATTTATTATCCACATCCCTAAGGTCTACGCTAGAAAGCTGAAAACCGCCACTCATGAAATGTACATGATTATCAATTAACCCAGGAGTAACAAAACCACTATTTAAATCTATCTTTTCAGTATTCTCTGCTGCCATTGCCAGTACATCATTATCTGATCCAACAAAAAGTATTTGATCTCCACTCACAGCTAACGCAGTCGCAGAAGGATTTTTTAGATCACCAGTCCAAATCACACCATTATAATAAATCTTATCCACATTCTGAACTGAGCAGGAAAAGATCAACAAAAGAAAGGGAAGCTTTTTCATTATCTGCTATAATATTTTATTATTTGATTAAGTTTACTATCTGATTTCATAAATTCAATTAATTTATTAAACGAACAAAATAGTCTGTCATGTAATTTACATTCTAATTTTAATACTATGAAAATCGGCACCATTCAAATCGAAACTCCTGTTTTTCTGGCTCCAATGGCCGGAGTAACGGATTACCCTTTCCGCATTTTATGCAAGGAAATGGGTGCCGGTATGGTCTATTCTGAATTTGTATCGGCAGATGGTATTATCCGGGGAAATACGAAAACATTGAATCTGATCCAGTTTGAAGAACCGGAACGGCCCATCGGCATACAAATTTTTGGGAATAATGCGGAAACCATGAGTCAGGCAGCCAAATTTGTTGCAGACATATTCCGACCAGATATTCTTGATATCAATTACGGTTGCCCGGTACCAAAGATTACAAAAAAAGGCGGTGGCTCAGCAGCTCTTAAAGATCTTTGTTTGATGGATGATATTACAACGGCAGTTGTTGAAGCGGTTCCAAAATTACCAGTCACAGTAAAAATGCGGATTGGTTGGAATAACAAGTCTATCATAGTGCCTGAAGCAGGTCAACGGCTAGAAAAAATTGGAGTAAAAGCCATTTCTCTACATCCACGAACTACGAAACAACGGTATACTGGCAGAGCAGATTGGCATTACATTAAACTTCTTAAAGAATCCGTTTCAATTCCGGTGATTGGAAATGGAGATGTATGTAACACTGATGATATGATGCGCATGTTTGATGAAACAGGATGTAATGCCGTCATGGTAGCTAGAGCAGCACAGGGAAATCCATGGTTTTTCCAGAAAGCTAAAGCCCATCTTGAAGGCCGACCCGTCCCTGCGCCACCATCGTTATTGGACATCGCCAATATGTGTCGAAGACATTTTGATCTTTTACTTGAAAACCGCGGTGAACGAACTGGAACAAACCTAATGCGAAAACATTTCTCTAACTATATCAAGGGATTTACCGGCGCGGCGGCTTTAAGAAAAATTCTGGTGACTGCACCGGGACTACCTGAAATGGAAAAAGCGTTAGATCAATTCGCAGCGTTTGCACAAAAAACTGAATTGGAATTAGTTTAATCATCTTTTACTTTATTAATGGTATTATGAATTAAACTTACTCGTGCCTTGTCTCCCTTTTTAATGAACGGTAATTTTCCCGGATTTTTATTATATTTTTATGAAAAGGGACAGATTTTATGTCAGAAATTATTAAAGCAGTAAATGAACCGATAAAATCATATCGTTCAGGTTCTCCTGAAAGAGAAAGCCTGCAAGCTAAATATGATGAAATGGCTTCCCAAAATTTTGATATTCCATTAATCATTGGTGGAAAAGAAATCTACACTGGAAATACTGAAAATTGTGTCATGCCTCATGATCATCAACATGTGTTGGCAACCTATCATAAAGCTGGGGAAACAGAAGCTAACCTAGCAATTGATACTGCTATGCAAGCCTGGAAAATTTGGTCTAAAACTTCACTTGAAGAACGAACCACCATTTTTAGGAAAGCCGCTGATTTACTGCAGGGTTCGTGGCGAGATACGATTAATGCAGCTACCATGTTGAACCAAAGCAAGAATGCTTTCCAGGCTGAGATTGATGCTGCTTGCGAGTTGATCGACTTTTTCAACTTTAATGCCCAATACGCAGAACAGATTTATACTAATCAGCCCCTCATTTCTCCGGAAGGCATGCATAATTCCCTTGAATATCGCCCGCTGGAAGGTTTTGTTTTCGCCATCACGCCTTTCAATTTTACCTCCATTGCCGGTAACCTCCCTTCTGCACCAGCACTAGTAGGAAATGTAGCCCTGTGGAAACCTGCATCCAGTGCAGTTTACCCCTGCCATTTCATTATGCAATTGTTGAAAGAAGCAGGATTGCCTGATGGCGTGATTAATTTTTTACCAGGATCTGGTGGAGAGGTTGGTGATCCTGTGCTAAAAAATAGAAATCTCGCCGGTGTCCACTTTACGGGATCTACTGAAACTTTCCAGCATATTTGGAAAACTATCGGTACCAATATTAATCAGTATAAAACTTATCCAAGAATCGTTGGGGAAACCGGTGGAAAAGATTTCTGTCTTGCTCATGAATCAGCTAACATTGAAGAATTGGTAACTGCTATGATTCGTGGTGCATTTGAGTTCCAAGGACAAAAATGTTCTGCCATGTCAAGGGCATATATTCCGAGAACTATTTGGAAAGAGTTGAAAGAAAAATATTTAACAGAATTAGAAACGATAAAGGTGGGTTCACCACGAGATTTTACTAACTTTATGAATGCTGTCATTGATAAACCAGCTTTCGATTCGATTACGAAATATATTGACTATGCTAAAAATGCGGATGAAACAGAGCTCATTTCTGGTGGGAGATACGATGAAAGTGTGGGTTACTATATCCAGCCTACCACAATACTGACATCAGATCCATTATTTAAAACCATGGTAGAAGAGATTTTCGGACCTGTATTAACTATTTACCTTTACGATCCTGCTGATTGGGATAGCACGATTGATCTTGTGGATTTAACATCTCCATACGGTTTAACAGGTTGCATTATAGGAAAAGATAAAGAAGCAATGTCCCATGCAAAAGATCGTCTTACCCATTCAGCAGGAAATTTCTATATCAACGACAAACCTACTGGTGCTGTAGTGGGTCAGCAACCATTTGGTGGCAGTCGATCATCAGGAACCAATGATAAAGCAGGATCGGAACTGAACCTACAAAGATGGATATCTATACGTACAGTGAAAGAAACTTTCGATACTCCAAAAGATTACCGCTATCCATTTCTTGAAAAGGACTGAATGTAATACCCCAAAGCCATGAACAACAGGTGCAGGAATTCACTTTCGCCCATAGTTCAGAAAGGAACCATCACTCAGCAATTTATACCAATAAAAATAATGTGACCACCAAATTGGGACAAATAATTTGTGCTGATGAATTCAGGATCATTACGAATTTGAAATATGTTTACCGTAATTTCGGGAGCTTTAAACAAATCCCAATCTGGGGAATAACCCACATGAAAATTAAAGAGTTCTATAATAGCGGAGAATTCCAGTAAAGCAGTATCGCCCCAAAGATCCAGGCTACGATGCACTTTTTGAAATACAATAACGATGTTTTTTTATTTCAAGCATCAAAGACACTTCTAAAGGAAATACGGATACAACAATAAGGAATAACATATGAAAATACATGAATACCAAGGTAAGAACCTTTTTCGAAAGTATTTAATATCTACACCAGATGGAATACCTGCTTTTAGCGTCGAACAGGCATTAGATGCATACAAGCAACTCAATTGCGATACTGTGGTGGTTAAGGCCCAAATCCATGCTGGCGGCCGCGGTAAGGGTGGCGGCATAAAACTGGCTAACAATCGTGAGGAAGTAAAAGTTCTTGCCAAAGAAATGCTGGGTATGAATCTAGTTACTCATCAGACCGGCCCTTCTGGAAAGGAAGTGCAGCGAATATTAATCGAATCCGGAGCAAATATTGATAAAGAATTCTATGCAGCAATTACCTTGGATCGGAGTAGAGAAATGGATGTATTCATGGTTTCCACTGAAGGTGGAGTGGAAATTGAAAAAGTGGCAGTAGAAACACCTGAAAAAATCATCAAGGTCTGGATCGAACCGCTGCTGGGCATGAAATCATTTCAGGCCCAAAAACTGGCCTATGGCTTGCATTTGACCGACACTGCTTTTAAGGAAGCAGTAGTAACATTTATGAAAATGTATTCTTGCTATCAGGCGACTGATGCTTCTCTATTAGAAATCAATCCGCTGGTACTGACCCGAGACGGACATATCCAAGCCTTGGATGCCAAATTCAATTTTGATGACAATGCCCTTTTTCGCCAAAAAGACATCTCTGAAATGCGAGACCTTTCTGAGGAAGACCCTATGGAAGTAGAAGCAGGAAGATATCATCTTAATTATATTAAATTGGATGGCAATGTTGGCTGTATGGTGAATGGTGCTGGACTGGCAATGGCAACTATGGATATCATTAAACTTGCCGGTGGCGAGCCGGCAAACTTCCTAGATGTAGGCGGTACAGCCAATGCAGAAACGGTAAAAAATGGATTTCGCATTATTTTATCTGATAAAAATGTAAAAGCTGTTTTGATCAATATTTTCGGCGGGATCGTCCGTTGCGATAGAGTTGCCAATGGTGTAGTACAGGCTGTTAAAGAGTTAGTACTGGAAGTACCAGTTGTGGTTCGCCTCCAGGGAACCAATGCTGAAGAAGCCCGGACCATTTTAAGAGAATCCAGTGTATCCATTATTCCTGCAGAAAGTATGAAAGATGCTGCAGAAAAAGTTGTAAAAACTGTTTTGAGAAAATAGGAGAGTTCAAATGTCGATACTAGTCAATAAATATTCGAAAGTTATTGTTCAAGGAATTACTGGTTCTGAAGGCCAATTCCATGCGGAACAAATGCTGGATTATGGAACAAATATTGTTGCTGGTGTTACTCCGGGTAAAGGTGGCCAAAAAACATTGGATGACCGTGTGACTGTCTTTAACTCTGTTGTAGAGGCAGTGGAATCCACCAATGCCGACACTTCAATAATTTTTGTTCCTCCTTCATTTGCTGCTGAAGCCGTTATAGAGGCCAGTTTTTCTGGAATTAAAGTGGTGGTATGCATCACTGAAGGCATTCCAGTCCATGACATGGTTAAAGTAAAACGAGTTGTAAATCAAAATGGTACCAGAATGATTGGTCCTAATTGCCCAGGAATTATTACTGTGAATGAATGCAAGCTGGGTATTATGCCTGGTTTCATCTGCGAAAAAGGAAATATTGGTGTAATATCAAAATCTGGAACACTTACCTATGAAGCCATTGACCAGTGTGTCAATGCAGGTTTGGGCCAAACCACTGCTATCGGCATTGGTGGTGACCCCATTATCGGTACTACCATGAGAGATTGCTTGGAACTCTTTGAAGCTGATACTGATACAGAAGGATTGGTCATCATTGGTGAGATTGGTGGGCAGATGGAAATTGAAGCAGCTCATTGGGCAAAAGATAACATGACCAAACCAATTATCGGCTTTATTGCTGGAAAAACAGCACCTCCGGGACGTCGCATGGGTCATGCCGGAGCCATTGTCTCTGGTGGGGATGACACGGCCGATGCCAAAATTAGAATATTAAAAGAATGTGGTATTCATGTAGCTGATTCCGTAGCTGACATCGGAAGCCTAATGAAAGCGGCAATGGAAAGTAATTAATCGGCCATATTAAGCTTTAAAAAAATAAGACATAATCAATTCACACTTTGTTAATACTAGTGTTTCAACCAAAGGGAAAAAATGGGTAACAAAACATTGGCTATTATTAAGCCAGATGCAGTCAAGAATGGGTATACAGGGAAGATTTATCATAGAATCATCCAGTCAGATTATAAAATCTTGTCTGCCAAACTATTAAAAATGACCAAGGCTCAGGCTGAAGGTTTTTATTCTGTTCATCAGAAAAGACCTTTTTATAACGAACTGACCGTATTTATGTCATCTGGACCCTGTATGGTGCTCGCATTGGAAAAGGAAAATGCTGTAAATTCCTGGCGTGAAACCATTGGCGCCACAAACCCGGCAGAAGCGGCAGATGGAACCATTCGCAATGATTTTGCAACCAACATCCAAGAAAATGCAGTCCATGGATCCGATAGTGACGAAAATGCCCAAAAAGAGATTGCCTTTTTCTTTTCAGAGAGTGAACTTATAAGCACACAATAAATTTCATTTATGAAAAAAAACCTATCTCTTTCCGTATTTCTCTTACTATTTATCGCCTGTGGTAGTGGAGGCATTGAAGGATTCGTTGGTGAGGCTATATCCATAACCGCAGATAATCCTGATGAAACAACAGATGTTGATTATACATGGATTCTTATCGACCAGCCTGATGGTTCACTGATTAATTCCTCAGACCTGACCCCTTCCAACGATGGCAGCAAAATGACCTTTGAACCGGACTATCCTGGAGATTACACAGTGGATGTCGTTGTATCAAAATATGGTGATGAAATCTCCAATCAGAGTTTTGCATTCTCCATTATTCATCCCAGTGATGCCGAGGATGCAGCCGAAGAAATTAAAGAAGATGAAGAAGAATGGTTAAATGAAGACATGGATGAGGAATATGTTGAAGAAGAGGAATTGGATGAAGATCTTGCCGAAGAAGAATTTGTCGAAGATGATGAGGATATAGCTGAAAAGGAAGAAAATAACAAACCTGTTCCTGTTATTGAATCACCTGTAGTAGCTCCAACCCCTAAACCAGTTGTAAAAGCCAAGCCATTGCCGCCAAAAAGAACAGCTAGTATACCGGCCAAAACAGACCGCTATACTATCCAGATTGTATCCAAAAAAATGTTAAAAGACGCTGAGCAGTATGCTGAGAGACTTATCAGCCAAGGTTATGATGCTTATATTCAAAAAGTTATTTTTGAAAAAACAGATGAAATTTTTTACAGGGTTCGCATAGGCAGTTATGATAATATGAACGCTGCTTACGAAACAGCTAAATCCGTTTCCAAAGAACTGGGTCTGGCCACTTGGGTCGATTTTGTAAGAAAAGAACAAAAACCATAGGAGATTAGTCACATGGGACAAATGGATTTATATTTTAATATTAAGGATATTTTTCGAGCTCCTCGATTGGCCTTGAGCGGAAAAAAAATATGGATCTTTATGACTGGGAATCTTGCAGGTTTCGTATCTTATTGGATTTTGACCTATTTTGCCTTATTCCTTGCAAATATGCCGGTAGGTGATACAATAATGAAATATGGTCTTTATCCATATCTTTTTGGGAATTCTGTTCCCTTGTTTTCTTGGTGTGTTTATTTTTTTGGATGTGCACTCTGGGTAATTGCTGTTTTATTAAGCTATGCTGCTGTAAGCCGCGTAACCCTTAAACAATTGAAAGGAAATGATTTCTTCTCTGGAAACGATGCCTGGTCCTATGTCCATAAACACTGGCATCCTGTTGTATTCACTTCTGTCGCTATTTTACTCATTATCGTTTTCTTTATGGCCTTTGCAGCTTTGTTTGGACTTATTTGTAAAATCCCTTATTTGGGCCCATTTTTGTATACCTTACCCTATCCCCTTTATATCATTGGATCTATATTTACAGTTTACACAGGTATTGTATTTATAATTTCTTTGAATTATGCGCCAGCCATTGTTGGTACCTACGAGGAAGACACCATGGGTACCGTTTTCCAGTCCTATGCCATTACCTGGTCACAGCCTTGGCGAATCATCGTATATAATGTCATTCTCTGGCCTTTGGTTTATGTGTCGATAACTCTATTCTCTTGGTTCTTACATGCAGGAGTAAGTCTGATGAATCATGTTTTCGGCTTTATTATGGGTGAATCTCTAAATAATATTTTTAGTTTTTCTACTTCTATTGTTTTTCCAGATACTATTGTAACCTATATCACTTACTATCTAAGCATGGTAGATCTGTCCTACCTGTTACCCAATGTTAGTTCTATGTCTGCAAGTCTATCTGGTGTAGAAAGCCTATCAGGTATAATCCTTTCCTTTTTCCTGTTTTTAATGGCCTTATCGGTCTTATCCTACGGATGTTCCGTGATTGCAGTAGGCCATACCCTAGAATTCATTATCTATAAACAAAAATCCGATGATGACAACCTTCTTGAGCGCAAAGATGAAGATGAATTGGAAGAAGAAGATGATGATGATTTCAATTTTAATGATGATGAAGAAGCTGTTGAAAACAATGACAGCGACGATTCAGAAGAATAAAAGATTTCATATGCTAATAATTTATAGTCTTTTCCATCTTGGATAAATTCTAGGAAGAAAGTACTTTT
>CAJWLO010000018.1 GCA_913043235.1 uncultured Fidelibacterota bacterium | reverse complement strand
CTAATGCAAATCTTAAGGTAGAAAAAACAGATAAATCATTATTTTTTTCCATCAAAATGGAAAATGAGTGGTTCAAAGTGGGCAAATTAAATATTCAAAATTGGGGAAAATCCGTATATGTTGGTCTTGCAACCTTAAGCCACGATAACTCACAGTTGACTACCGCGACCTATACTAATATTAATTTAAATGGAAATATACAAACTGAATCCCAAAGTAATGAGTAAATGGGAAGTAATTCATATGAAGATAGCGGGCACACCAATTTTTTCTTTTACCTTTATCTTTATTTCTTTTATTTCTATTAATTGTGATAAAAATAATCGTATGTCAGATAATTTTTCTACAGAACTAAAAGATACAACAGTGGTACAAATACATGGTCTTTTACAACAAAATGGAAATAAGATTTTAGATAAAAACAATGAACCGATTTGTTTCGCTGGAAACAGTTTTTTCTGGAGCAATGATGATTGGGGTGGTGAACGATACTATAAAGCTGAGGTAGTTTCTTGGCTTAAAAATGATTGGAAAACAACCATAGTTAGAGCAGCAATGGGCGTTGAGGATCCTGGTGGATATCTCGATAATAAAACTGCAAATAAGGATCGCGTTACAACCATCGTAGATGCTGCAATAGATGAAGGGATTTACGTTATAATTGATTGGCATTCTCACCATGCTGAAGACAATACCAATGAAGCAGCATTGTTTTTCCAGGAAATGGCAAATCTATATGGTGAGTACGATAATGTGATCTATGAGATATACAATGAGCCCCTTGATATATCCTGGAGCAATACCATAAAGCCCTATGCTATATCAATCATTGCGACCATACGTTCAATTGACCCTGATAACCTTATTATCGTAGGTACGCCTGAATGGTCCCAAAGAGTTGATCTGGCAGCAGCTGATCCTATTACGGGATATTCCAATATTGCTTATACCTTACATTTTTATACTGTACATCATCAACAATGGTTGCGTGATAGAGCTAGCGAAGCACTGAATGATGGTATTCCAATTTTTATCACAGAGTGGGGATCAATTGGCTATAGTTTAATCGAT
The DNA here is from genome assembly GCA_913043235.1 of uncultured Fidelibacterota bacterium. Lineage (GTDB taxonomy): Bacteria > Fidelibacterota > Marinisomatia > Marinisomatales > UBA1611 > UBA2134. The sequence continues at coordinate 51,409 of CAJWLO010000018.1, read as the reverse complement.
CCTGAAGCGGATAAATGGATGGCTTGGTGCTTTGAAAATAAAATAAGCCACTGTAATTGGGCTGTGAATGATAAAAATGAAGAATGGTCTATTTTAGTTCCCGGTGCGAGTACATCTGGCAATTGGTCTGAAGATGATCTTACAAAAGCTGGCAAACTTGCAAAAAATATTATTGTGAATTGGCCAAAATGAAAAGATTAAAACCGCCTGAATTATTATACATTATATTTCTATTTGAAATAATTATTGGTCAATCCATTCAGATTAATGAAATAGTTTCCAGCAACGGCTCCATTCTTTTTGATGAGGACGGGGACACTCCGGACTGGATCGAACTCCATAATACCCACGAAGAAACTGTGAACCTTGGTGGATTTAGCATCAGTGATGACCCGGAAGAACTGACCAAATGGACCTTGCCTGAAATCACAATGGGCCCTGGTTCATTTCTGGTTATTTTCGCTTCAGATAAAGATCGTACCGATCTGGTGAGTCAGTGGGACGCAGTTATCGATTGGGGAGATACTTGGCTGTACTTTCCTGGTACCAGCCCACCCGTTAGCAACTGGACACAAATAAATGCAAATCTGGCCGGCTGGTCCACAGGCTCCAGTGGTTTCGGCTATGGGGACAATGATGATAATACTTACACAGGTTCTGTCATTTCGGTTTTTGTGAAAAAAATATTCCAGGTGGCCAATCCGGAGAATGTTTCCAAACTACTTTTTCACCTTGATTACGATGATGGGTATATTGCCTATTTAAACGGGCAGGAGTTTGCACGTAGAAACATGGGAGCGCCAAATACAGACGTAAATTTCAACCAACAGACTACTGGGTTGCACGAAGCAGAGATTTATTCTGGCGGTTTTCCTGAACCGGTCTGGATTAATCTGGCTGAATTCTCTTTAACAGCAGGTGAAAATATACTTGCCATTGAAGTTCATAATTATAATTCCACATCTTCTGACTTAAGCTGCATTCCTTTCCTAACATTGGGATACCAGTCAGAGCAGGCAAACGTACGACCGCCGAACGGGAATATGAATCTCCCCACTATATCTCTTCATACTAATTTTAAAATTCGCTCAAGTGGTGAAACAATTGTTCTCTCTGATAATCAGGAAATAGTTTTGGATTCTATTTACACAGGGACACTGCCAACAGACATGTCTCGAGGGCGTCTCCTAGAAGGCGATGTCTGGTCTCTATTTGGTGAGCCCACACCGGGAACATCCAATAATACGCCGGGCTATTATGGAGCCCTTTCTAAACCAACCTATTCCCTGCCCTCAGGATTTTACAACCCTGGGCAAACCATTAGTGTTACACTTTCCAATACAGATCCAAATACCGAAATTCGATTTACCCTCGATGGAACAGACCCTTTACCTTTTTCTCAGCTTTATGAATACCCTATTCCAATTCAAGAAAATACTGTAGTCCGGGCAGGGGTCTTCTTAACGGACTGGCTGCCTTCCAAGATTGAATCTAAAACCTATATTTTTGACGATCCCCAACAATTACCAACGGTCTTTATCAGTACCGATCCGGACAATTTATTTGATCAAAACTCGGGTATCTATGTCTCTGGGTCTAATGCTGAAGAAGATTTTCCTTATTTCGGAGCAAATTTTTGGGAAGACTGGGAGCGACCGGTTCATTTTGAGATTTTGGAAACAGATGGTACAGGTTATGGATCCAATGCCGGCGTGAAAATATTTGGGGGTTGGAGCAGGGGTTTTCCGCAAAAATCTCTGGCCATCTACGCCCGAAATTATTACGGGCCCAGCGAAATTGACTATAATCTCTTTCCCAACTCTACAATAGATAGTTATGAAGCATTTACGCTGCGTAATTCTGGTAATGACTGGGAATCTACCATGCTTAGAGATGGATTTATAACCAGCTTAGCCAATGATCTTGATATTGATCACCAGCAATATCGTCCTGCTGTACACTACATCAATGGGGAATACTGGGGTATTATAAATATTCGTGAAAAAGTAAACGAACATTTCGTTGCCGCCAATCATAACCTAGATGCAAATGATATTGATCTTCTGGAAGGAAATGGTCAAGCGATTCACGGAATAAATACCGATTATTATAACCTGCTGGATTACCTGGAAAACCAGGATATAAGCGATACACAGGTCCATGACGCCCTCGAACAATGGGTAGATATTGAATCTTATATGAGCTATCAAGCATTCCAGATCTTTATTGATAATCGTGACTGGCCTGGAAATAATATTAAGTTTTGGAGAGATCACCGAACTGGAGGTAAGTGGCGTTGGATACTTTATGACACTGATTTTGGATTTGGGATCTGGGAATCTAATGCTTATACCTTTAATACTCTCAGTTTTGCCTTAGATCCCGATGGTCCAGGCTGGCCTAATCCTCCATGGAGCACGTTCTTGTTTAGAAAATTGATGGAAAATGAAGATTTTAAATTTTCCTTCATTAATATTTATTGTGATCTATTAAACACAGTTTTCCAACCAGATTTTCTCACTAACCGACTTGATTCAATCAAGGGCAATATTCAGAATAATATTTCAGTTCATCGTGCCCGATGGTACAATAATGGCAACTGGCCCAATTCCGCTGTGAATTGGCAGTCAAAATTGAATAGAATAACCACTTTTAGTAATAACAGACATTTGTATGCAAGAAACCATATGCGAAATAAATTTGATCTCCCTACTATGGTTCAGGTAACTATACATATTGAGCCTCCTGGTAGTGGTACCATCAAGCTCAACTCCCTGAACATTGATGAAGAAGGCTGGACTGGATATTATTTTCCTACCATACCTTTGCCGGTCCGTGCTGTCCCCAATAATGGGTACACATTCAGCTCTTGGGCTGAATTCCCAGATTCATCTTCCGCTATAATAGTGGATGCAAACAATCCCTTTACACTTAGTGCCTTTTTCGAAACATCGGGTCCGTCTATAGGTACCATTGTGATCAATGAAATTAATTACAATTCCAACGACGATTTTAACCCGGAAGACTGGATAGAACTGTACAACACGGATGAAACAACTGCCAATATCTCGGGATGGATACTAAAAGATGAGGATGATTCACATATTTTCTCTATTCCGGAAGGGACTGTGATTGAGCCACAGGAATATCTCGTGCTGGCAGAGAATCTCAACCTGTTTTTAGCATCTTTTCCAGACGTGGATAATGCCATTGGCTCTTTTGGATTCGGACTTAGTGGAGGCGGTGATCAGGTCCGAATTTATAATGATGTTGGAGATTTGGTCGATTCTCTGGAATATGACGATACCGGGGTCTGGCCCGAAGGAGCAGATGGGGATGGTCCAACCCTGGAGTTGATCAATCCCGAAATGGACAATACACTCGCGGCTTCCTGGGCAGCTTCCACAGATAATGGCACTCCCGGAAATATAAACAGTGCTTTCCAAGTTTTAAAATCCATTGAACAAAACATTGTGCCGTCCAGATCTTCACTGGGGACAGCATTCCCCAACCCATTTAATCCTGCGGTATCCATCCCCTTCCAATTGGCTAAGACTGGACCTGGAACGATTAAGATTTATAATATTCTTGGACAGGAAGTGGTATCATTCGATTTAGGGAAATTGAAAACAGGAAAACATGTCTATACCTGGCAACCATCCAGGGAATATCATGTCAGCTCTGGTGTATTTTTTATTCGTATGAAAACAGCACACGGATCCAGTGCAAAAAAAATTATTTATTTAAAATAGACTAATCAGGCAGATGAATTGCAGTTATTTATTTTTCTCGCAGTTATGACATTCTAGAATAGTTATCAAGATAATAAATTCCTGCAATAAAATAATCTATTATTAGTAACCCCTTTGTCCTGGCTCAAATTTCTCAGAAATAGACTCTCGCTTAAAGTTCTTACCAGAATGGGATGAAGGCGGTTCGAGTAGAATCTCTTTCCATTTTAATTTAATCACTTCCGGACGGAAATTATCTAATGCAGACCGGGCCTTTTCTGCCATAGCGCTTCTTTCATCAGGGTGAGTATCCCAAAATAATTCCAGAGTCTGTAAAAAATTCTCTACATCTCTATTAAAATCATCGTCTACTTCGTAGTAGAATACTGAATCTTGCACCTGGGCTGTGATTTCCTTGGGACCTTCAATATTTTGTACAATGGCTTGCACTCTCCTATCCAAAGTTTCACACATTGTATACCCAAAAGGTTCATAGATACCGGTGATGCAGTTAGCACCGATACTGTTCCAGTAGAATCGTACTGTTTCCTTATTGGAGCTGAAAGGAATAATCACTAGTTGTCTGGGATGTTTTTTACCCAAATCCTCCCAGAAAGGATTCCCTGTTGTACCGCGATAATCCACTCCCATATTGAATACCCGGGCATCTTTCTTTCCGGACCTTTCTACAGCGGTTATGGGAAGGTCGGGTCGCTTTCGGGGTACGTGGCGGCCAATGTATCCAATATGATTGAGGCCATAATCAGGCCACCATTCTATATTATCGAGTTTAGGCTTATAACTGTTATAGATCACGATAGGAACAGCCTGATATTTATCGTAGCCAAAGGAAATGTAATGGGATAACTCGGACCTGCTGATCATAATGACTGCGTCGGAATATTGAAATGTTATCTCCTGCTCGTAGAAACCACCGGTTTCACCGCCTTTAAGATTGGTTTTGTGCTCCATTTTTATCAGGGAATGACAAATAGAGAACATCTTTTTTTCAGGAAAGCGATCCTTGATCGCCTTTGTAGTGTCAAAGGCCACCCATAAGTTATTCACGGTTATATCAATATCCTGGAATGCTTCTTCTATATCCTTTGGACCATGGATGATTCTTATTCCAGGATAGCGTTCAGGGAAGTCAGTTGGCGGTTCATCCAAATGTGCTAAAAATATAGGGATGACTTCCACATCAGGATCATCCCTGAACATGTCCAAATAATTAGCGATCCAGGTTGCAACGCCACCATAAAAAATAGGAGGTATTTCATTTGTTAATAGGGCTATTTTCATAAATTATTTGTTTTTCAATCAGTAAATATTTATTTCAATAAAATCATTTTAGATGAATATGTTTTTCCACCAGATGTGAGTATGGATAAATATACTCCACTTGGGTATCTGGATCCATCCCATGTAAATAAATATTCGCCCGGTAAAATTTTTCCATCTATCAATGTGTCCACCAGCCTTCCAAGGATATCAAATATTTGTAATTGCGAACTATATGCATCCGCTATACGAAACCGGATTGTTGTTGTGGAGTTAAAAGGATTTGGATAATTCTGATAAAGGGCAAATTCACTGGGAACAGAATTCCCATCACTTACGTTCGCTAGAATTCCCTGTTCCGGAGATTCAATAAAACTGTCCGTATAAATATGAAATTCACCAGGAAACAAACCTAACTGATCATTTACATTTTGAACATCTATGCTATCTCCAGAAAAATAATCATACCACATCCCGGAATGGTGGAATAATGGATCGATAGATTGGTATGTGACTCCATAGTTACCAACAATTACCGCATTCATTTCACTATGCGATAGACGGATTAGTTTTCCCCCACTGGAACTACCAACATTTAGTTGAACATCTGTTTCGCCACTGTGAAAAACAGGGAATTGTTTGCGTAGCGCAATCAACGCTTGATATGTTTTATAGAGATTTCGTCGCTCTTCATCCTCAAAATAGCTCCAACGTATTGGCTTTTCGCAAACACGGCAGGGATCATCAATACTAATATCATAACCGAGTTCACCAAATTGCCAAATCATCTTGGGACCTGGTATGGTGAAAAAGAAAGCGCCAATAGCTTTCATTCGGTTCAGGGCTGTAGGTATTTCTTTAATATTGTAACCACCATAGCTGTTACCCCAAGAGATATTCTTATACATCAGTCGCTCTTCATCATGGCTTTCAAAATATGTAACCAGGTGAGGATTGTTCCACCCTCTTGTTCCATAATATCCCCAAGAAAAATCAGATTTACCATTGGTGTGGTAGCCCATCGCGGCTTCTGCATAATTATAGTTAGAATTCCCCCAGAGCAACATCCCATAATTTTCGAGCACCCGTTCTTCCGAATTTTCCGCTAAATGTTCAAGGATAACATAGGCTGTTGAATCATATTCCCAGATTTCGTCCGCCATACGTTTCAATAATCGTATACGGTCTGCATCATAATTACTTCCCCAGAGATCATCTGATCCTTTGATATTGTTTCCAAATCCTTTAGTAAAGTCAAATCGAAAACCATCTAACTTATATTCTTCTATCCAGTATCGGTTCACCCGATCAACAAGCGTCTGAGTATGAATACTCTCATGATTCAGATCATTCCCCCATTGGGCATCTGGGTTTGAAAAATTGGATTGTGTGTTGTACCAAGGGTTTTCTATTGTGGGAGAGCCCCACTCCCCTTCATTGTATAAACGGACGAACGGTGATTGGCTGTAGGTATGATTTAAAACAATATCCATTATGACCGCAATTCCTCTGCGGTGACATTCATCAATAAATAATTTTAATTCTTCCTTTGGACCATAATATTTATCAGGAGCAAAGTAAAACGAAGTATTATATCCCCAGCTAGAATTACCTTCAAATTCATTGAATGGCAGTAGTTCTATTGCATTTATACCCAAATTTTCCAAGTAATTCAATGTATCTATAAGGGTTTGAAAATCACTGCGAGAAAGAAAATCTCGAACCAACAATTCATATATAATTAATTCTTCTTTTTTTGGTCGAACAAATACATTGTCAAATTGCCATGGAAAGAATGTTTGACCGGTTTGCAATACAGACACAATATGGTCAGTTTTCCCGTATGGATACGGTGCCAGATTTGGAAAAGTCTGGCTGGGAATATATTGATCATTCCATTTATCCAGTACTTTATCTGTATACGGATCGGCAATACGGATCTCCCCGTCCACTAAATACTGAAATGCATATTCTGTCCCAGAAATAAGGCTGTCTAATGTGAGCCAGTAATGAACAGAATCATAAGAGCCGAAATCTTTTTGCATATAGTAGTTTTCATCTATTCTCCAATCATTAAAATCTCCAATCACATAGACAAAATCTTTGTGTGGCGCAAATAATGATAATGAAACAGATCCATCAGTATTGTAATTGATACCATCTTGCATATCTGGCGGACGCTGATTTTCCAAGGGATATCCGTGAACCATCAAATAAAAGTCCGCACTATCCAACAATCCGCCTGTATCAATAGCTACAGCTGTTACTTTATGCATACCTGGGAGAATAGTCTGCAGATCGAGGATCGTAGAAAATGTATCCGATGATGATTCTACATATAATGAATCGTCTAGAAATAACTGCAGACCTAATTGTGCGGTCCCAATTGGAATGCTACTAATAACAACTGGAATATATTGATTTTGGAAGCCAAAAATTGGTTCCCGTCTTGGATCTCCAAAAGTATTATTTACTTCGGGGGTAACAATAATTGCCGTTATTCCAGGCTCATATAGATCTAGAAAAATATCTGCACCGCCAACATCTCTGCCAGAAACACTACCATCGTGATTACGAAACACAAAGGCTAATTGGTGAATTTGTTCTCCACTAGGAGCTCCATAATAATCATGTGGAAAACCAATTTCCAATTTCCACAAGTCATTATCCAATGGAGTTAATTGCGTCTCATTGGTGTTTTGGCCCCAATTGGTCTTTACATATTTCCAATCATTGGGATTACTACTGTTAACCGTTATGACACCGGTATGAGCCCAAACGTCTCCGGTATAACCCATGAGACCCTGGTCACCTTCCGTTGCGTCAAAATAGACAGTGATAGAATCCCATTCGGTAGAAAATGTTGGTTCAGAGTAGACTACGTCAGCAACCAGAGGGTGTAAAAATACAAAACAAAAGAAACCAACTAATCCCATATTGGTAAAGGCTTGCATATTGTATGAATTATTAAGGTAAAATGCTAGACTTTGACTTCATCGGACAGGTGCCGGAACCAGAACCAGTAAAGCCCGACCGATAGTAAAATCAGAAGAAAGGCAAGATTTAGGACATTTGACCATTGCTTCATCACAATCATCATACCAGTCAGGAACAGGACCACCTGCCAGGGTACAGCAAAAAATGTTGCAATAATATCCCGGCGGTTTTCCTGGTTGACCTTCAACTGTACAGCCTTTGGTAAAGAGTTGCGTATGTGGCCCCAAAATCCGAAAGGTCTGGTCACTCTATAGAAATTCTCCAGCACACTATTGTCCGTTACAGGGGTCAATAACGTACCCAGAATACATCCCACCAGACTGGAACCACTGGCAATTAAAAATGATGTATATTCCGGAATAGGTCCAGCAAATGTCTTGGTCAGGACCGCGGCGGTCATACCCACTGCTGTACCTATGGCAAAACCATAGCCGTTGAAGCGCCACCAATACCAGCGTATAACCTGGGGAATAAACATACCAGCACCAATGCCCATGGTGATCCAGCCCCAGATCTCATTAATATTGGAAATGGTAAAACTAAACAATAAGGCCAGAACTACGATTCCTACTGAAGATAGGCGGGCCTGGATCATCAGATCTTTTTCACTTGCCTGAGGATTTAGGTAGGTATGATACAAATCTTTCACCCAGTAGGCTGCTCCTGCGTTTACTGTAGAATCAAATGTGGACATAGCAGCGGCCATAAAACCTGCAATCAAAAATCCTTTAACACCTACAGGAATGTAATTTTTGATCACCGTTGGAAGTACCAATTCAGGATCAGCTATTACAGATCCCGTTTCGATACCATGATAAACACCTAGCATAGCGAATGAGGCTATCAACGGCCAGCGAAACGCCAATAAACATGTCCAAAAGAGTGATAATATACCAGCTTCCCTGTCTGTCTTTGCAGCAAAATAACGCTGCAACATATATCCCCCTGCACCACTGGCACCTTCCAGGGTAACCTTAAATAGATAAAACATGATCGCAATACCAAATAAATTGTAGATGGCAAAGGTAGAGTCTTCCGGCATATTCATTTTATTAGGTGGTATGATTCGAGACCATTCAGCCAGAGTTGTTTTTATTGCTGCAAATGAGCCATCCACCATGGGAACTGAAATAAAGAATTCTTGGGGAAGATCAACGTTACTCATAGCTGTACCGGTAATGTAAAGAATAAGACTGAAAATAAATACACCCTGAAAAACATCGGTCCACACAACACCATAAAGTCCACTGGCAACAGTATAAATCATGGCGAGAATCACCATGATCAGTGAAGCATAGATGGGCTCGATTCCGATAAATTCTCCAACAAATTTTCCTGCACCTATCACAAAATAAGTAACCATTGCTACTGTCATGACGATGGCAGCAATTGCACTGATAATGCGGGCGAAGTCGCCTTCCTTTCCAGTTCCAAAGCGGAAATACATCCATTCTGCCTGGGTCATGACCTGTGAACGCCGGTTCCATTTGCCCATGAAAACCATTAGGAAAGCCATGATCAGCGTAACCCCACCGCGAATCTCAATAAAGAATCCTTTTGTCCCCAGTGCATAAATGAATGCGGTATTGATCATTGTCCCAGCAATATCCGTATTGGATGCCATCCCTGATGCACCCAGGACCCACCATGGTAGTTTCCGGTTTCCCAGAAAATAAGAATCAACCCCTTGAGATGCTTTCTTCTGCACAAGCAAACCAACAACCACAATGGCCAGCAAATACATAATAATAATAATAATATCAATTGAACTCACAGGTATTATTCCTCCTGATAATATTTCCGGTTGTATTCCAAGGTCATTCTATGTGCAGTGAAATCCACACTAGTTTTAATGGCCTCCTTCATCATAGAGATCCATTTCTTCTTATCATTGTAAAAAGTTGGAATCACACTATTCTCAAGGATAGAATATAAGTGATCTGCATCTGAAGCATCATCCGGATTATCAGGGTCACCAACAGCCCATCCATTAATACCATCTTTGCACCCTTCAGCCCACCAGCCATCCAAAACGGAGAGGTTCGGAACTCCGTTCAGAGTTGCCTTCATCCCACTGGTTCCAGATGCCTCATTCGGGCGTAAGGGTGTATTAAGCCATACATCTACACCTGAGGTGATCATCCGCCCCAGCCAAATATTATAATTCTCTAGAAAAATAATCTTAACTTTTCCAAACATAGTTATAGAATTACTTACTATCTGTCGAATGACCTCTTTCCCTTCCATATCATTGGGGTGCGCTTTGCCAGAAAAAATGACCTGCACCCTCCCAGCTCCAAGAGATTCCAACCGTTCCATATCATAGAAAAGAAGTTGAGCGCGCTTATAGGTTGCTGCACGTCGGGCAAATCCAATAGTGAGGGTATCCCCATCTAACGCCTTTATTACCTGTGAGTTGGCATAGCCCAATAAATAACGTTTCCTTTCTTGGTGCGCATTCCAAATCACATCGTCAGCAATATCGTCGACTTTCAGCAGGCATTCAGGATTTGTGCGCCAGTCTGGCATGTACTTGTCATACACCCTTTTAAAAGGGCTGCCCATCCAATAGGAATGATGGATACCATTGGTAATAAAATTAATATTCGACCAGGGAAACTGTTTTTGGGCAACACCACCATGTAATTGAGATACACCATTGGCAGTTCCACTGAAATATAATCCTAGTTCTGTCATGTGGATCCGTCCATTTTGTACAAGAGACGGTAATTCCAAATTTTCCGGCAACAGACCTCGTAATAATTTTTTCACCCGGTTCTCAGCGAAATGGTCGTGACCAGCAGGAACAGGCGTATGTGTAGTAAAATGACATACTGATTTTACTTTTTCAATATTACTGTTGAATTTTTCTAAAAGGTTCAAAACCAGGAATGAACAATGACCTTCATTCATATGATATTTCTTAATGGATTTTTGGCCTAATTCATCCAGAAGTCTGGCACCGCCGAATCCTAAGATAGCTTCCTGGAGAATACGATGATCTTTATTCCCGGAATAAAGTCGCAGGGATATGATACGATCATCTTCGCAATTCTCATCGACATCTGTATCCAGAAAATAAATGGGGACTATTTGATCACCATGGCCTTGATAATCAAACCGATATACCTGGATAGATACATCTCTTGCCCTCAGCCGCAATGTGAATCTTACATCCAATTTCTTCAATAATGGATAGGGATCAAAGCGCGGATATGTTTCTGTCTGTATCCCATCCTCATCAATACGTTGTTTAAAATAACCCTCACGGTATAAAAGGGTGACAGCACACATGTTCAGACCAATATCTCCTGCTGCTTTTATATGGTCCCCTGCAAGCACACCCAGTCCACCGCTATAGGTGGGAAGACTGGAGGAAATACCAATCTCAGCGGAAAAATAAGCGATTTCGTATTGTTTTGCCATCATGCACGTCCTGCCGCAGTGGTCAGGTTCAATAACCTTTCTATCAGATCAGGTGTCAGCAGGTCGGGATCAAAACGCCAGTCCCAATTCTGCCCAACAGTACCTGGGGTATTCATCCGTGCTGTCGAACCCAGGCCCAGGATATCCTGGAGGGGAATGATGGCTGTATCCGCGGGTGAATCGAGGGCTAGTTTGATCATGTCCCAGTGGATTTCAGATCCATCAGATCCAATTATAGACAAAGCATGCTTTCGCTCCCAATGAATATCGCCTTCCCTATGATGGTTATCCTGTCCATAGAAATTATGAAACCAACCTACCGTTGTATCATTATCATGCGTACCAGTATAAACAACATTTCTGGGATCCATCTCTGCGGGGTTATCACCATTGCCAAAAGACATCTGCAATATTTTCATACCGGGTATCTTAAATTTTTTCAATAATGGTTCGGCGTCAGGAGCTGCTTCACCCAGGTTTTCTGCTAAAATCGGCTTTACACCTAATTCTTTTGTAAGTGTATCCAATAATTTTTCACCTGGCGCTTCCATCCAATACCCATTTATTCCATTTTTATCCACAGCAGGAACTTCCCAGTATTTCGCAAAACCATTAAAATGATCTATTCGAATAATATCCACCATCTTATATATATAGCTTATGCGCGCCAACCACCATGAAAATTGTGTACTCTCATGGGCAGCCCACTCATAGATCGGATGTCCCCATAATTGGCCAGTTTTCTCAAAAAAATCCGGCGGACAGCCGGACTGTACGATCATATGTCCAACTTCATCCAGTTTGAACAGTTCCTGATTGGCCCAAACATCTGCGCTGTCATGAGCCACATAAATGGGAATATCTCCAATAATCCTGACATCTTTATTATTTGCATATTTCTTTAGGTTTTGCCACTGTCGGTAAAAGAAATACTGTAATATCTTTATCTGATCAATCTCTTGCTGATGCTGATCAAACTCTGCCTGGGTTGCTTTTGGATCACAGGACCGCAAAGGCGCGCTCCAATGTATCCAGTTAATATGATTATATTTTTCAGCCAGATGACAATACATAGCGTAGTGATCCAGCCAGCTCTGGTTTTGAATGCAGAAATCCTTAAACTCTGCTAACATATTGATTGAGACTTTTTTTGGAAACTGGCCAGCTGCTTTTCTCAATAGATCCATGCGGGCAGGGTTGACTTTATCAAATTCTACTCGATCTTTCGAACATTCCGGAAAATCGACTAGGTCCCGATCTTCCAGAAAACCTTCTTTTTGTAATTCTTCTAGGCTGATCAAGAGCACATTCCCAGCGAATGCCGAACTAGCACTATAGGGGCAATGATATAATCTATCCGGAGGATTGGTGGGTAGAATTTGCCAAAGACGCTGACCCATTTCCTTCATGCAGTCCACAAAAGAATAGGCCTCCGGACCAAGATCTCCGATACCATATGGACCAGGCAAGGAAGTAAGGTGCAACAATATTCCGCTCTGTCGAGTCAATGCTGAGTTCATTTACTAAACGGTTACAAGATTAATAAAATATATAGTAACTCTTTTTTGAGTAACTAACAAACTTGGACAATATTATATTATAAAGTCAAGTTGGATTATGGTATTTACTTTGTATCCAGTAAACGGTCCAAATGGATATCAGGTCGTTTAAGGACCCGCTGGACAACCGGATTGGGATCAAAACCCAATCTGTTACCGGCCAGGGTAATATCAAGGATAATATGGTTTGTGGCAATATCGGTAATAGCCTCATTCTGAGTTAAAATAGCCTTGCTGTTATCCTGATATCTGGCACTGCCCATGATAGTGGTGACCTCGTCAGCCACCATAATCACCTTGGGCGACCATACCTTCCGCAACGCATTCTCATCCAAACCATAAGTAATAGATTTTCCATAATCTTTATCCAAAGCGCAGAATGAAAATACTGTTAATTCCACTCCTCGCTCCTCTGCACTTTTCAATTCAATATCCAGCGCGTCAATCTCTCGCTTCCAGGCACTAATAAAAAGTTTTGCTTCTGTGGCTTTTATTGCTTCTTTTATCTTTAGAATCAAATTCTTATAACCGTGTATATGCCAGAAATCAAAAGCTTCTTCATCCAGTTCCATTTGCTCCAAATTATTTTTTAGCTCTTCTATTGAATCTTGGTGTGAGTTTTCCAAATGTTCGATCAAACTTGAAGGAGATAGAGGAATATATCTTTTGGGTTTATCACCCATACCGCTTACCAGACCCATACTTTCTAATTTATTTAGTACATTGTAGATCGCTGACCTCGGAATACTAGCCTGAGAACTGATCTCGTAACCGGTGGCAGGATTAGACTTCAAAAGTGAACAATAAGCCCTGGATGCATTAGTTGATAAACCAAAGTGTTCAAGGGTTTTTATAATATCTGCCATCTAAATCATCTAGTAACTAAAAAGGTAGTCACTAATTTAATATAGATAATTTGGGGGGTAAAAGGTATAATAAAATATAAACTAGAATTTGATTTCAGCAATCTAAAATAGAAATTATTACAAAGGGAAAATTAAATTTTATTACCAAAACATTACAATCCGAGATCCCTATTAAAATATATGATAGCAATTTGACCAACCTATTTCAAAATAAGTAAAGATAGAACCAGATTAAATTATTCCTATGGTTGTTTATATATAAGAGTATCACTTGGTCTATATCCCAGGCGATGTGCAATAACTTTTACTGTTTTCAAAGAATCTAAATCAAAAGATCCTGTATAAGGTCTCCACCCTATCCATGGTAAATCATCATTTGGGAATTTATAACCTATTGAAGCACCATCTGTTATACAATCCAGTTTTATTCTACCATTATCATAATTAACACTAGGAATTTCGGTAATAGGCTGAATCTTATTCGGCCAAAATGATTCAATGAGCTCATTCTCAGGTATAAACCCCATATCATTAATTTCACTCATCCATTTTTCACACTCATTTCTCATTTCAATCAATTTGAATTCATATTTTCTATTCTGTGCAAGATTATTTAATTCATGGGGATCATTTTCAGTATCAAATAATTCTTCTTCCGGTTTAGATAATCTGAACCACTGTGATTGAATATCATTTAATTTCCCTTCATCATTTAGACGTAATAACTCCTTCATTGTATTCATTCTTTCTCTATACTCGAGGGGATGATAATAGGGTTTATCCAGGTTATAATTTTTCAAATACTTGTAGCGTTTATCTCGAACGGCCCTTATCATATCATAGTATTCATCAAATCTATCAGCAGCAGCATGAATATACGATCTATTATTAGGTGACTTTAACTTCCCTTCAAATGCTAGTCCCTGATGGTATGATGGAGGTTCTATATTTACCATAGATAGTAGTGTAGGAGCAAAATCAACAAAACTAATTAATCTCTTATCAATCTCCCCAGAACGTTTCTTACTAGGATATCGAATTATCATAGGGACCTTTATCCCAGAATCATAAAGCAATCTCTTTTGTCTCGGCAAAGGACCACCATGATCTGTATACCAAACAATAATTGTCTTTTCTAATAAACCATCATTCTCTAACTGGTCAAGAATTAGACCAACCTTTTCATCCATCTCTACAATGTTAGAGTACATTCTTTTCATATCTTCCTTAACTACATTATTATATGGTAAATAAGGCGGTATATTTATATCAATATCATCACTGACATATAAAGGTTTCTTAATCCCTTCAAATTGTTTCCACCATTTTTTTAGTGATCGGTCTGGAGGGAATGGATCAAGATTGTATTGCCTATACCAAGGATCCCAAAGATTGGACTCATGGGTTACACCAAAATTAAAAACTGAAAAAAATTTCATCCCATCTGGTCGATTCCTCCAATGGGCAAATATACTTGACTCATCCCATGCCATCTCTGACTTATAAAATTGATAGTCTTCTTTCTTATTGTTTGTACAATAGTAGCCGTTTTCCCTTAAGATTTGGCTAACCATTTTTACTTCAGGAGGTGGAACTACTTCATAATTGATGAGTCCTTTTTCTCTTGCTGCCGGTTGCTGAGATAGAGTTCGCATATGGTGAGCCCCAATACTTGATGGATACATACCTGTAACCAAAGAAGCTCTGCTTGGTGAACAAACGCCAGATACAGAATAAACATTTGTATAGCAAACACCTTCCCTAGCTAATCTATCTAGACTTGGTGTGCTTACAGTTGAATCGCCAAAGGACGGTATATAGGGGCCCAGATCTTCAGCGACCAGCCAAACAATATTCAATCCTTTTTGCTCGTTTGTATATAAACTAGAATAACATGATATAAACCAGAAAGAAAAAATACCAAAAAGTAATCGTTTAAAAATTCTTATTATATTGATCATAACCTGCTCTGTAGGATGGGAGTATCGTATCCAATTTTGAAGGCTCTACAATTGTTTCTTTGATATGCGCTTCAGCAAGCTGTCTTAAATTTTCAATAATCTTGGGGTGGTTATTAGCGATATTATATTTTTCCGATGGATCATGATTTAAATTGTACAACAGAGGCAGATCCGCTTTAGTAAACTCGTCATTCCAGGGATTTGGATCATTAATATATATTTTCCATTCCTGATGTCGAACTGCAACTAGAGTATCTTGTCTATAATAATGGATATTATTGCGAACAGGTATGTTTTTAAAAAATGTATTGGATATATCCATCCCATCTAACCCAGATATTTGATAATCATTATTTCCAGTCATATTCATAATTGTAGGTAAAAGATCAAGGGTAGAAGAAATAGATCTTGATATTATCCCTTCATCTATACTGCCCGGCATCCAAGCGATTGCAGGGACACGATATCCCCCTTCATAGACACTCCCTTTATTACCTTTAAGAAGACCAGCTGATCCACCGTTAACACCTCTCCAGCTCCAAGGACCATTATCACTTGTAAAAATCACAAATGTTTTTTTATGAATTTCTAAATCCTTCAGAGTATTAAGAATCCTACCTACACTCCTATCTAACTCCGAAACAACATCGCCATAAAGGCCTCGCTCACTTTTTCCTTCATTCTCCTTATTAATCATTAGAGGAGTATGTGGAGCAGAGTGAGCCAGATAAAGAAAAAATGGATCATTCTTATTCTGCTGGATAAAGTCAATCGATCTATCTGTGAACATTTTAATAAACTGACTCTGATCCAAACTTACTCCGATTGTATCCTTACCATCTAAAAAAGGTAATGGTGGAAAATTAGTTCTTGCGTAATCCCATTGGCTTTCTGGTCCCATATCATTTGAGTAAGGTATGCCATAAAAAGTATCAAACCCGTGATTCATTGGCATAAATTCTTCCATGTGACCTAGATGCCATTTCCCAATACATGCAGTCTTATAGTTTAGAGATCTCAGTTCTGATGCTATTGTTTTTTCAGATGATTGTAGTCCTCCAGCGTTATCTGGAAAAAGGACACTCCTTTTTCCATACATTCCAGTTCGAACCGGTAATTTCCCAGTCAATAGAGCCGCGCGGCTAGGAGTACAAATAGAAGAGCCTACATAGAACTGAGTAAGCTTCATTCCTTCAGAAGTCATTTTGTCTAAATGAGGTGTATGAATGGTAGGGTGACCAAAGGAGCTCAGATCTCCGTACCCCAAATCATCAACAAAAATAATAATAAAATTGGGATGAATATTTGTACTGTTAAAGGTGCAACTATATAGAAAAAGAAAAAATAAATTTAATCTTAAATGTTTTAAGCTTGATAACATTTTAGGTATCATTCACAACCAATTGTTTATCAATCAATTTGTATACTTTCAAAAAGTGATCACCAAACCTACTGCTTCCTTTTCTTCTTGATTGTGTAATAATAATTTTATTATCAAGATCTATACGAAAAACAGATGACGTAGCAGATCCATGTCCAATTACATTCATACTTAGCAAGTGCCTTTTTTCACCTGTTTCTTCATCAAGAATCTCCCACTGTTGTACAGTCGTACCAATACCTTTGGGTCTTCCTTCATCCCATGGATTAGTAAATCTTAAATTGGGGTAATAGTCTGTAAGATTCTTTGGAAGAATTTGCTCATAGGTTTTCTCCGAGAAATATCTTTTATCATCGTAGGTACCCTTATTTAAAATCATCTGTGCTAAAATTGCAAGATCATAGGCTGTGGTATGGACACTGTAACCAAGGTCCCAGTCATGAATCGTATTTTTCATACCTAACGGCTCATACAAATACTCATGAAATAAACGAAAAATACTTTTTCCAGTCACAGATTCCATAACCTTACCAACAAGATCATAGCCCATTCCATTATATATGTGAACCGTTCCAACGGTATCATTTTTCACTATTTGAAATAAAGTATTCTCTAGCCAATGATTGTGAACTCCATCAAATAATCCATGTCCTGATAATCCACTTGTATGGGTAAAACACTGTCTCATTGTAATAGCTCTAGGACCTTCTATAGGAAAATCAGGCAAATATTTACCAACCGGGTCATCTATTTCGATAATATTTTGATCTATAAATAGTGCAAATAATATTCCGGTGAACAGCTTCGTAATTGATGCTATCTCGGTCGGAGAATTAATTGTGAACTTTCCATATGCATCATTTCCAAATGCTTCATGAAAAATAATCTCTCCATCTTTTGCTATAACCATATCAAAGGGTGAACCACCATCAGCAATCCAATCTTGACATAGCTTCCTCATTTTTTTATTAAAATCTGGATTCTGCTTTTTATATTTTTTGATTTTTGATTTTAGTTTAGTTGATTTTAGTTTAGTTTTTTGAGGCAAAACTAATTTTGGATAAAAATTTTCTTTACCTAAAACTTTTTGTTTAAGCAATGCATGATAGTCTCCATCGTAGATTAAAGGCGTTAGCTTTCTATCCTTAGAAAATCCTTTCTTGTGCATTTCATCTAAGAACGTTAATAATATTATATCTTTTTCCTGTGACAATAAAGATTTATGCGTAGAATGACCTAGATAGGATCTAATTGCGTCTCTGTGCTCGAGCCAAACCGTTTTCGGGATATTATTAACTGGAAAATAATCTAAATCTGAATATAATTTATTGTTCCATGCCATCCAGTCTGATGGTTCACAAAAAAGAGTACCGGATCTCTTCAATTTCTTCCCATTATTTCCTATAATTTCAGCATAATAACCGTACCTACCAGAATTTTTTGGGTATTGGACTTCTGATAAATCTGAGTCAAACCACCTTACTTGAATTTTATAACCACCACCTAAATATTTTTTTGCAATGCCTGATCTATCCAAGAAAAGTTTGGGGAAACTTCCTACCTTAAATTTTGTATATGGGAGACTATACTGACTCTCAATAGCAGATTGGAGCTTTAAATTAAGAAACTGAAAGTATTCGTTTTTTTCGTTTTTTTCATTGGTATAATTTTCCCCTTCATCCTGATCAAGGATTTTTAATTTTATTTTCCAGTCCCAATCTTTGTTCGGTATTTTAATAATTACATTATTAATACCTTTCTTAAGAGTTACAATAATTTGTCTCTCATTTGTATTATAATTGTTTCCGTAAAAGGCATTCGATTGTACACCATTAACATATAGTTTTGCACCATCAGTGACAGATAACAAAAAATGAGATTCTTGGATTGTTACAGATGTTATTTGAAAAAATAGATAGGCAACCGAAAAAGATGTATCATCTAAAACAGTATTGATATTATGCTCACCATTTTCAGATTTTATTACTTGTCCATTTATAAATTGACCATTGCTATTAAATAAGTTCTCACTTTGGATATATTCTATCTCTAGCATATCGACTGGATCAATATTATTATTAATTTTTAATTTATAGGGACCGGAAATGAAGAACTCTCTTACAAAAGAGTTTGAACTAAGATCATGGACAACTTGGCTAAATAATAAATTCGTTGAAAGAGAAAAAATTAAGAAGCAGAAACTGAAAATATATTTCATAAAATTATCTTGAAAATCCTTTATACCGAACCCAATCAAAATCGGCAAAATCACTACTTTTTCTACCATTACTCGTAGCATACATACCAAGGTATGCTCCAGTATAATTTCTATCAAGCACAACTTCTGCCTTGGTCTTGGAGTAACTCTCAAAACTATTACCATTATCCAGAGAGTACAAAAAGTCGTATTCATCATTAATTGAAACAACTTTAAATATTATTTGATCTTTGTAATTATTTAACCTGATCTTTTTTAATGAGATTGGATTTTTGTTTTTTTCCGCTAGTTTTAAAATCAAATAAAACTTTCTATTGTCTGTATAGACTGTACTTGAAAGATAGTTATATTCTTTTTGATAGTGTATAATACCACATTCAACTTTCTCATCTATTGGAGAAAACTTCATTTTTACTTCATATTCAAAATCACTTTCTTTCTGACGAAAACCCACAAAACTAAACTGTTTACGGTTTTCAATCACACCTGGTTTGGCATAAAGTCTAAAATATCCAGAGTTCTCGGATATGGAGTAGGTACCATTTTTTGGTAATCTCACAAAATTCCAATGAAGATTAAGTTTCTTAAGATCAAAATCGTCAATAAAAACATCATTTCTATATTGTATCTTTTCAGGAAATGGCAGCGGTGTATATCTCTCCACCTTACCTGTTTGCGGTGCTACAACTGGCCATAAATATTTTATAGGTTCCCACTTGGTTTTACTAACCTGCTCCCATTTTACAATTGCAGGTTCCCAAGTAACAGGCATTAAATAGGTTTCTCTGCCCATGTTTGAATCACCATTTAAATCATTCCGTTTTCCTAGGGCTACCATATACCATCTACCATCAGGCAATTCTATAAGATCTGCATGACCAGTACTATTCACAAAATATTTATCAGTAATGTGCCTAGACGTTAGAATTGGATTGCGAGGATTCTCGTCATATGGACCAAATATATTTTTACTAGCAGCAATCATAACAGCGTGGTTTTTCCCTGTACCGCCTTCAGCAACCATAAGATAGTAGAGCCCATTTTCTTTATAAATATGAGGACCTTCCGTACAGCACCCAAAAACTCCATCCCAGACCGTGTGCCTTTCCCCTACAAGTTTCCAATCCGTAAGATTTAATTCTTGTATCCAAATTTCACCAATACCATTTTTATTCATATCACCTATATCATGGGTACCAGTAAAATATACCTTACCATTGCCATCAAAGAATATATCTGGATCAATCCCAGGAGCACCTTCAATAATGTGCGGCTCTGACCATGGCCCAGAAGGTTGTTTTGCCGTAATAATAAAATTACGCATAAGGCCGGCAGAACCATCACCACGGTTATAAACATTTGTTGTGATTATATAAAAAGTGCCTTTATTATATCTTATGGTTGGTGCATGTATTCCACCATCAGATTGAACATCAACCAGGTTCATCTCAGCATTAACCTGATCTTCTCGATGTAACCCATAACCAATTAGTTCCCAGTTGACCAGATCTTTGCTATGGTGTATCGGCAATCCAGGAAAAAACTCAAAAGAAGAATTAACGATATAATAATCATCACCAACCCTGCATATAGATGGGTCGGGATGTGCTCCTGTAATAATTGGATTTATAAAGTAACCTTCCTTACAAAATACAACTGCTGAAAAAACAATAATTTTCCATAAATATCTTCTCATATATAGCCTCTTATTCTAATAAGAATTTATCTTGTGATTTATAATTCTGGACTACCCCTCCATAAGGAAAACCAGGAATTTCTGTCCTGTTAGTTTCAAATATTGTTAACATACGATTGACTAATTTCGGGTATTTCAGAGCGATATTATTTGATTCAGATATATCATCGTCAAGATTATAAAGCTCCATCTTTGAATTAATCCCATAGCGTACCCCTTTCCAATCCCCTATTCTACAGGATTGGCGAAAACCACCATCTGGAAGTGTTTGAAACCATCCGCTTAATTGAATCTCCCAGTTTAAAAATTCATGATTCTTCTGATCTTGGTTTAGCAGTGTAGGCAAGAATGATAGACCATTAGTCTGTGCAGGAATACTTACACCCGCCACTTCCGCAAGTGTGGGCATAATATCCTGGAAAGCCGATACATGATTGGACGAACTCCCATCTTTGATTTTGTTTTTCCAAAAAGCTATCATAGGAACACGGACTCCTCCTTCATACAGATCACGCTTGTATCCCTTTAAATCTCCATTACTATTAAAAAATTCGTAATCATGTCCTGCTTTTGCTCCATGGGGTCCATTATCACTTGTAAATAGTATCAGCGTATTATCAAGATCTCCCATGTCATTAAGTTTTCTTAACAAACGACCGACCTGTTGATCAAGCAACGTAATCTTTGCTGCGTGTACTCTCTCTATCTCCGGCCAACCCTGGTCTGCATACAATAGTGTATCTCTAATAGGCCCTTCAAAGGAATGGGGAGCACGATATGACATAAAAAGAAAAAATGGCTTATCTCGATTTTTCTTTTCCAGGAACTTAAAAGCCAAATCTGTCCTAAGTGCATCTTTACAGTCATAATTTTTGTAGTTATATGGAACATATTCCTTGTCTCCATTGACCCAGAGCCTGTTTGGTGGAAATTCCCTTTTACTATCAAAACGAGCTTTCCACTGTTCCTGTACAGCATACTCAAACCCATGTCCAAATGCCCAGGTTTCCAAACTATCGGGGTTATCCAAATGCCATTTCCCTATAAATCCAGTCTGATATCCTGCCCCTTTCATCATCTCTCCTAGGGTAAATGTATTTTTATCCAGCCAGGTTCCATACCATTTATCATCACCAAAGAAACCAGCATTCCCTCTTATGGCTGTGTGAGTAGCACTCTTGCCAGTTAGTAGGACTGATCTTGATGGGGAGCAGACGCCATTACCAGCATAAAAGTCTGTAAACCGCATACCCTCGTTAGCAAGCTTATCTAGCTCTGGAGTCTTTATTATATTCTGTCCATATGATCCTAGTTCCCCAAAACCAAGATCATCTGCTAATAAAAGGACGATATTTGGTCTATTA
The DNA here is from genome assembly GCA_913043235.1 of uncultured Fidelibacterota bacterium. GTDB lineage: Bacteria > Fidelibacterota > Marinisomatia > Marinisomatales > UBA1611 > UBA2134. The sequence continues at coordinate 28,929 of CAJWLO010000018.1, read as the reverse complement.
GAAATCAATGTTTTTTTATTAGTACAAGATTCCGAATTAATTACTATCAATAATGAAACCAATATTGTCAAAGGAGATAATGAAGTATGGCTCAATTTTCTACTCATAATTTGATAGCTGTTTGTAAAGCTCTTGTTTAAAATCATTTTCCATTTTACTTCCCAGACCTATTCTATCAGCGGATTCATTTACCTGCGAAAATAACGTGCCGATTAATTGATTTTTTCTGTCCACCCAGCAACCAGTCTTTTCATATCCCCCAACACGCAATATGTTTTTCTCATATGGGTGGGTCTCACTTGTTAAATAAATAGCATATCCTGTCTGATAGCCATAATCATTTTGTTCTCCTTTTGGCTTTGACGTCATTTTTTTTAGTGATTCTTCAGATAAAAATTTATTATTCTTTATAAATGAATTAAAAAATAGCAACCTCATAAATTTAATGTATCCCTTCGCAGTTGCCAGCATTCCTTCCCCACCTAAAAACAAGTTTTTATCAGGATGATAATCAGGGACATTCTTTCCATAAAGATCTAATTCACCAGGCCTTACTTTTCTAAGGTCACCATCTCTTCCTGTAAAACAGGGAACTAGATTAACATTTTTTGGAAGCGTGTATCGCAATCCGTTTATGTTGTGGGGTTCCGAAATACGTTTTTTTACCAAATCATTGAGTGAATGTCCGGTCACTCTCTCAAGCAAAAGCCCTAGCACGGTTGTATTCATCCCATACTTATATATTTCTCCCGGATGCTGGATAAGAGGAAGCTTTGCTAGGCTCTTGATTAATGCATTACCATTTTTTTTATTTGGAGTATCGATACTTGCAAAAAGAGAGTCAATACAATCAAATCTTGTTAATGCATAATAAAAGCCGGCTGTATGATCAAACAAATTCTTTATTTTTAAAACTGAATCTGTATCCACAAGATTAAATGGACATGCATTATCCTTTGATTTTAGCCTTGCTAAGCTTATACTATCGCTATTAACTGCAACCTTAAGATCTTTAAACTCTGGAATATAATTGGAAACCGGATCATTGATCGATATTGTATTATCTTCTATAAGATCCATGGCAAGAGAGATAGTTACCAACTTACTCATAGACCAAATTCGTATCCATGTATTCGCATCAATACTTACGTCTGGCAATAGTTTTCTATTGACCACACTGTGCTCATATACCACCCTGCCATTTGTGTCTTCAATCCTTGAATAGAGAAATGGATAGATACCTTCATTAACATATCGATCTAATATCTCATTAAGAGGATCTTTATTTAATTTTATAAAATATTTATCTTGTTTCTTTTCACATGAAAAGCAAACAAGCACAATTGAAAAAAGAATAATGATTCTTATAATTTTAGCATGGAACTCTTCCTTTAGAATTATATCATTCATTATAAAAAATCTGTCTATACAATTCTCCCCGAAACTCGTTATAGTAATCCCAACCATTATTTGGGACAGAGTGTATCTGAGACATCATTACACCAACAAATTTTCTTTTCGGATCTATCCAAAACTGTGTCCCTTCGTATCCTCCACCCTGCCAGAGGCCAGTATCTCCCCAACCTTTAATTTTTAGTGAATCACCAGTAACCCATAGATTATACCCGTTATAACCCCATGGATTATCCAACTGTGTATGGGGCGATGTGATCTCTTCAACTGTCTTTTCTAATAAAAATCGTTTACCATTTAGCTTACCACGGTTTAAGAGCATTCTTAAAAAATCAGCGTATCCATCAGCAGTAGCGATCATCCCTTCACCCCCTAGAAAGAGCTCATTACTTGGATCATATGATGGAACATCAGGACCAAAAATATCCAGCTCACCATCTCTGGCAACTCGAAGTACTGTATCCTTTCCTGTGAATCTTGGTAATAAACTTTCATTATCACTTAGACAATACTTTAATCCTTCAATACCAAGAAACTGAGTCAATCGCTCTCTCACGAGCCTATCAAGACTTTTCCCAGTTGCCCGTTCGGCCACCAATCCAAGCACGGTAGTGTTGGCCCCATAGAAAGATTTTTGGCCAGGATGCTGGATCAGAGGTAGAGTAGTCAGTCTATTGATAAGTTCCTGACCATTTAAAGCAGCAGGAAGATTCTTAGCTGATAGAATTTCATTTAGACATTTATTTTTTGTGGTAGCATAATAAAAACCGGAGAGATGGTTAATGAGGTGACTAACTGTCATAATAGAATCAACCGGCCTCAGCTGAAAAGGGCACACCAATGAAAGGTCATCTACCAATGCAAGAGAAACACCATTTTCATCCACTGCAACTTTTAAATTCTCAAACTCGGGTATATATCTTGTTACAGGGTCTGTTAATTCTAGTATCCCATCTTCAACCAGGTCCATTACAACTGAGATAGTCACAATTTTGCTCATGGACCATATTCGAATCCATGTATCAGATTCAATCTCTTTGTTAGGCAATATATCTATATTGACAGCACTATGCTCATAAATAACATCTCCGTCTAATTCTTCCAAGCGAGCATATAAAAATGGGTAAGATCCATTCTGAACATATCTATCTAAGATTGAGTCAAGTGCTGATCTATCATTTATAAGTAATATGGTTTCATTGATTTCTGGTTTTGGATTCTGCCTTTTGGAAACACAAGAAAGATTTACAGAAAATACCAATATGTATAATAAAGGAATTAAATGCTTTAAAATATTCCGCATTTTAAAGCTAATACTATAAACCAAAGCGTATTCCAATCTGTTGGGTACTTCCTAGGTGACGCATCGTTTCAAATGAATAATTTAGAAATATTTTGTTATTCAATACTCCAGGGACATTAAGCCCAAATCCAAAAGAGAATTCTTTTTCTTTTTCGGTAAGGAAGATAGAGTTAGCCCCTGCTCTAAAAAATAGCAGATCATTTAACATTTTCATTTCCATACCAAAGTTAATGTAGTTCGCATTATCATTAGGGCTTATTGCATCTATAGACCAAAGTATCTTTGCTATTTTACCAAAACTTAATCCATTAGATATACCAAATCTTAGTGATAGTGGCAGATCAAACTTATCGGTAGATAAGACTCCGGTAACACTTTCATTATTCCCTTCAATAATTTCATTAACATCGGCTGCGATCAATAGATCATCCCCGCTCATTTTTAATTTAGGTCCAAAATTACTTATACTGGTTCCAAGCCTGAATCCAAACGGTGTTTCAAAAAGTGTCCCAATATCAATGGCCGCTCCTTTTGTATTACTGCTTGCTATATTTTGTTGAATATATTTTCCATTAATTCCAATTGAGAAACGGTCTGTAAGATTCATAGAATAGGTAATTCCCGCAGCGTAATCTGATGCCTTAAATGTCTCCCCCGTATTCTCATTGCCATATCTCGTAACTTCCATTTCACCCATGGTGACTGATGTAATATTTATTCCGAATACACGTCCAGGTCGTATCGGTATTGAAAAACCAAAATAATCAAAAGAAATATCAGCAATCCAATCAGCATGGTTAAAATACAGCTCTTTAGTATTAAAATAACTTAAACCAGCAGGGTTCCAATACATAGCGGTGGCATCATCAGCAATAGATGTAAATGCGCCCCCCATCGCAACGGCCTTAGACCCTACTCCGATAGATAAAAACTTAGCAGCCGTTGTGCCGGTCTTATCTACAGCATAGATAAAGGATAAACCCATATGAATTATAAACATTGATTTTGTTAGTATTCTCTTCATTTCACTATCGCAACCTTTCCTATTTTTTCTCCAATATTATCCGCTTCAATATGATAAACATAGACACCATAAGAAGCTGAAAGATTATCATCCGTTAATAAATCCCAGCGACCCGTACCTGACTCCATCGGAGATGTATGATCAATCGTCTTTACCAGCTCACCAGAAATAGTATAAATCCTTATAGTACACTTGCTAGGAAGATACCGAAACTGTATCTCCCTGGGGCCCCTGCCAGAGTTAAATGTGTTCTGGCCTTCAAAAGCAGTCGCCGAAAAATAGGGATTTGGGACCACCTTGATCCTATCCAAATCATCTTCTGCAGTTACCAGATCAATGTAAGACGCAACCGTAGTAAACTCATAAATATCATTCTGCAAAAACGGCTTATCTACCTTGATATATGCCGTATCACCAGGCTGAGGCTCACTGTAGATCCGCTCTTCATCATAGGGCAAAAGATTAAGATTAAATCTCCATGATGGCGCAGGATTACCACTGGCATCCTCGTGATCCATAAACACAATCCAATCACTCTCTCTATTACCATCCGCATTAAAATATCCATCAGGATCACCAAAAGGAATCACATCAATAAAGCCTACAGGAATCTTCTCCCAGTCTACCGAATCATCTCCAGTGAGTGAGATCTGCCTCTCTACCTTGAAGTTTACTGCCTTTGCCGAATGAGCAAATCCTGGCCAACACACCGTCTCCGTAAAAGTGCGCATACAAATCTCAATCGAAGAGTCCGACTGCTCTTCAGTAAAAACAATACGATAATCATACGGAAGCATCGAGCCAATCACATTAAAGGTATAATAACGAGCAACATCAAACGTCCACAAACTATCTCTGCTCCAGCCAGAAAGAGACGCATTAAATCCGAGACCGTCTACATTATTAAAAGACAAACGAAAACCATCCACTACATCTGCATCAGAGGCAGGAAGAGAGTAAGAATTATCAACCAGTGTATCCGGAGACTGCTCATCCGTAACATCCACAAGATAATATGATTTTGTGGTAACCGTATCATAACCAGCCAGACCCTGCTGGTTCGGATAAAGCGTATCTTCAAATGTGATCTGATAGGTATGCTTATCTCTCACCGCTGACGGATCTACAATATCCAAATAAATCTCACCGCTTGAAGAACCAAATACATGATCAATACGCTCCCCATCATAGCTCGCTTCTACATAACCGGCAGAAGGCGGTGACGGAACAACCGAAACTACATTACGACCCATCTCTATAGACCCCGTGAGAGGGTGAACACGCAGTTTCATGGGAGAGTCACTGGGAATAATGTTGTTGGTCTCATCCCCACCGTAGTCATAAGAAACAACCGCATAATAATAGCGCTGACCATTGATCACGTTGTGATCCACATACGAGTGTACCAGCCCCGTCTCATCACCCAGATAAAACTTCACTCCATTTAAATCGATCGGGTGCCAGCCACTCTTCCCATTGATCAGGTCCCACTGGGCACGAACACCGTTCTGAACATAAGGCTCCATAAAGGTTGCATTGCCATCACCATCGGTGATCGTATAGGAATCATTAAACTCAAAATCTGTAGCACGGTAAACCTTATACCCTTCAAAATCATAGAGATCCGCACCGTCTGTAATCTTCCCCATGTACTTATCCTTAGACTGCTCCGCACTCCGGTCCCAGTAGAGCGTAATCTTACCGTCTCCGGAAACTGCTCTCACCTGAGGGGGGTAAGGGGCCTTGGCAAACTGATAATCACTCTCATAGGTGGTCTGGGCTACATACTTATTCCGGATTGCATCCAGATGATCGTTGCCCATCATGATAGCCATGGCAATACGCTCTGTCTGACCAGCCTTCAATGGGAAAAATCCAGAAGAAATCTGCATATCAACACTTCCAGGTGCATCACCTCCTGGAGGTGGATTCCATATGTTCCCAGGAGTAAGGTAATATGACCATATTGATTGATCACTACTAGGGTTCCAACCCCCACCATCAGAGTTTCTCTGCACCGATGTGAGTCCCATCTGGTCTGACTCTGATACATCAGTCTTATCAATATTAGGCTCACCAGGAAAACCAGTGCCCGATCCGGATGACGGCTTCTGATCACCAACACCTGCGTCCAAACCGCCAGACTCATCCCCGTTCAAACCAACATCATCCACCATAGACCAGTCACCATCATTATCAATAAAATCATCACGGGACTCATCTATCATCTCATCAATCCCTTCATCAATCCCTTCATCAACCGCACCATCCCCATCATTGTCTAATCCATCCGCATAGGGCTTACCGATGTCTTCTTCCTTCACATCATATAAAATAATATCTGTTCCAGGAACACGATAACGGTTCCAGGGATCCAATGATGCTGCTAATACCATCTCCGCACTCACCAAAGGAGAGTTCACATCCGCACCCAAACCAACAGGATACTCCAGAAGATACGGCTCTGATACGCTGGCATTGTTATCTATCCCATCTGCAAAACCCAACCCCAAGTCTTCATCATTTACATCAATCAAATGGATAGCTCCATCCTGGTACCCATCATTGGGAAGAGGCCAAATCTTCCATACCTGGGATGAAACAGCATTGACCATGGTATCAGTAACCACCGGACTCCCTGCTTCACCATTGCTGTTGTTATCAATCCCATCGGCATAACTAACACCAGACTGGCTTCCAAATGGGACATGAGTAAGGTTCTCATCGATTAACCCATTACCATTGTCATCCACAGCGTTGCCCAAAATCTCATCCTGGATCATAAGCTCATTTACTATAGGACCGTCGCTCTCACCATCACCATCATTATCAATACGGTCCGTGTTGTTACCCGGGGTCTCAATAAAGGATGTGGCCGCAACACCTACCAGGTCCGATCCAAAGGCAGAGTTACCTATCCCGTCACTATCCATAGACCAGGCTATATCATTTAGAAGATCAAAATCAGGTGTGTCATCCCCTGAATCGCCATCACCGCCAACTAGATCAGCTAGCCACAGCGAGAATGCCACCTTGCTATAATCATAGGAACCATCGTTCACAACTTCATGTAGTAAAAATACCACATCTTCAATGAGGATCTGCTTCCACTCCAGCACACGCACTCCAACCTGGATGCCTGCTCCCTTCCTTGTGGGGTCTGTGGTGTCTGGAGTAAAAGGATGACCAACAATATAATTACGATCATCAGACACTTTATAATAGATCTCCTGGCCGGCGTTAAACTGGTTTTTTCCGAAGTACCCGTTCCAGGAGCCTGCCCAGCCCGGATCGTTGCTGTCATCCATCTTGTCCGGCCACGTAGATGGCCAGGTACTTATATCATCACTGATCGCAATCTTAGAAGAGTTGGGGTTGAGATAGCCGGGGACAGGCTCCCAAGCCATTGAGTTCCCTTCCTGGTCAGAGCGGTGGGTAATTGTAACAATTGGTCTAATAGTACCATCATCGGTCACCACTTCCGCACCTACATAAAGAGCCTGGTAAGCAATGTAACCCCTGCCAGAGTTAGTAGGCCATTCATAAAAAAAGGCCTGCGGCCCTGAGAGGTCATTCCCACTTGAACCATAGTTCTGGATTGAGACACGAACCCTGTTTATATCGATAGGTGTTACTCTCCTGTAGTTGGGGTCTCCTCTCTCCTTCGACTCTGCTAACAATATCGAGAAATTAGATAGAATTATAAAAACTAATAGATTTCTATATGGTCTCATTAGTTTTCTATAAGACTATCAATTACTATAAACTAAACTGAAGACCAAACTGTATCTGTCTTGGATGATCATACCAATCAGGTCTGCTATAATACTCTTCTATTGTGTTAGGGCGAAGCGGCTCAAATGGTGATAGAATATTTGCACGTTTTTTTTCAATAGTCTCCCCTGCGTTACCCGAGTCCGCGTATACATTGATCTGGTTTCTCCTATCGGTGGCATTGTATATACTTAAATAAATTTTCCCATCAATACCCATCATCTGGATTTTTCTCTGCAGCTTTAGATCTAACCTAAATGTTACTGGTTTTCGTCTACTGTTTCGCTTTAGAACATTAGAGAGAACTTCACCCTGCATCTCATAATTTGTAATGAATGGAGTGTAGGGGTATCCACTACCAAGCTGGAATATTGCATTTGCACCCCAGTTTTTAGTACTCGCAAACAAAGAACCATTTATATTGTGGGTCTGGTCCCAATCTAGAGGGATAATAGATCTTGTGGGTTCATTCCCCGCCAGGACTGCACCAAATTCTTCAGTAGGATCTGAGTTAGCACCTTCGGCAATCTGGTAGGTATAGTCTATCTGACCTCCAAGACTACGGCTCAAGCGCCTATAAAAGGTTGCAATAATTCCTCTGGAGTTTGAGTAATCTTTATTGACATAGGTATAATAAGACTTACCATCTCCTAGATCAATCGGGATACCACTGGAAACATAATTTCTGGCATCACGGTAAAATGCTCTTAGTTCCAATCTTGTATTTGATGCAATTTCCTGTTTTAGACCTAGCTCATAGCTAACTGTAGTTTCAGGTTTTAGGTCTGGGTTGCCAAATATACCAAAATTTGTGCCTGTTTCCGTCAGCTTATAATCAGTCTCATTGTAAAGTAATGAAAAATCAGGTATCTTGAAAAAATATCCATACGCAAAATGAATTACTCCTTTATCAGAGATTGGGTAGGCAACTGCGATCCGAGGACTTACCTGCGTTTTTATGGATGTTTTTTTCCACCACCCCTTACTTGATGCTAGATCTTCCTGATCATTAAATCTAGCATAATAATCTGCATAGGTATGATAGACTATATTGCCGGCACTGTCAGTTTCAGTATATGATATATCACCCCAGTCTATATTTTCAAGGTTGCTAATAGATAGAGAATCAAGCGCAGGATTTCTAGGATTACCTATATAAGGCTCATGCATATTATTTGGGGTTCTGCTATTGGCATCAAAGCGTTCAAACCGGGCACCAATATTTATTATCATATCCCCATACTCAATCTTGTCTTGCAAATAAATTGCAATCTCATTAGGATTAAACTCATACGTGTCTCGAGTAAAGCTTCCAACTTCCGGTATGTATGGCGTGTAGACCCGGTCAGCTTGTGAAGAGTCTAGGAGTGAGTAATTATCAAATGTAAGTATTGTCCTGGAAAATGAAAGACCAATCTTAATCTGATTGTATTTATTAATCTGACTTGTAAAGTCAAATTTCATGCTTTGCGTTTTTGTCTCTCTCTCAAATCTTCTATTATCTACTCCAAATCTCCAAAAAGAATACGCAGGGAAAAAGACAACCTGATCACCATATTGCTCTGTAATATAGCTTGGAATCTCCCCCTGAATATGTGCCCAAAATAAACTGTCTGGTGTTATGTATCGGTCATCCGATGGATCGTCAAATAATTTTGACTGAAAACCATAGGTATGCTCAGTGATATTTAGTTGTAAAAATGTTTTCGGCGAAAATGAGTGTGATAAACTCAGATTAATCAGATTCCCTTGATTATAATTATTAAGCTGTCCATTTTCAACCAATTGTAAAATATGATTATAACTTTCACCCGATCGAGAATTGATTATGGAATTGAATTTTAAAACGGTTACAGGCCTCAATCGAAAGGTAATCTTATTCTGTAGCGACCATGATTTATAGCCATTCAAGCTAGCATAGTAAGGCTCCTTTTTCTCATCTCCAGCATCAAAATATTTATTGTTATTCTTATCCTGGAACACGGTGTCCCCATAAATAGTAAATGTTTGGAGACCATTTATCCAGCCATTAGATTGGTTTGCTCTCGCGCTCGAGTAGAATGTTACACGGCCCGGTATGATGGGCCCACTTATACTTCCTGAGATACTATAATCACCTGCAAGATCAAAAGAACCAAGGCCTGGAAAGATTTTATCTGATGTAACATAGTCTCCTGAGTATGCATTGAATGAACCATCAAATTTATCTCCACCATCCTTTGTTACCATATTCACAACACCCGTTAGAGCCTTACCATACTCTGCATTAAAGGTCCCGCTTATTACCTGCAGCTCTTGAATATTATCATTCTCAATCTGAACGGAAATCCCACCGTCATAATTATCTGATACCGGAACTCCGTCAACCATATAAGAGACTTCACTTGTTCTTCCACCTCTCATATGCAATCCCCCATCTGCATCTTCAGTGATACCAGCCTGCAAACGGAGGACATCACTTACTTCAGTCACAGCCATTTCATCAATTTCATCCGATGTTACGATGGACTCAGACTGGGTCACATCAAATTGAATTAGCTTCCTTTCTGCTTGCACAGTTATTGTTTCTCCTTCAATCACACTGGGTTTTAAAGAAGCGTTAATCCGGGTAGTTTTATCAACAGATATAATAACACCACTCTGAATGTATTTCGAATATCCTATCATTTGGAATTTGACAGAATATATACCAGGACCAATATTTAGGATGAAAAATTCTCCATTTTGATCAGATGCTGTTCCAAGCGATGTACCATCAACCATAATATTACATCCAATAAGAGGTTCATTTGTATTTTCATCTTTCACAATACCCGTCAATTTCCCAGTGGTACCAGCAAGCATAAAGTGAACCATTGCAACTAATAAGATAAATAGTTTTGAGTACTTCATTTCCAACCTATCATAAAATAAAATTTTTGACTATTGAACTATCTACCGAAACAATATTTTGATTTAACAACTCCGTGCGAAAATTGGAATATTTTTTTCGTATTTTTCTATCATATTCAGGATCCTTAGGGTCAACCCCACGCTTTACTATTTCTAAAACATATCGAACGGTTTCCTGCTTTTCTAGACTATTATATTTTTCAACAAATTTATCAGTATTATGGATCTCCTTTTTTCTGGCATCGGTAAAAAAATAAGATCTGCATATTAAACCACTGATGGCTTGTTTGAGATCATCTACTGAACGTATTCTATTCAATTGTCTTTCAGATATCTCTATTATTTTTTGCAAAGTAATATCAACGTTCCAGGAACCACCTTTAAATGAAACTAGGATTTTGTTTGATGGTATTTCGCCATCAAAATTTGGACTAAATAACATTTCATAAATATCGATCAGAATATCATGATTAAAAGAAATATTCAATGATCTCATGATACCATTAGTATAGTCTAGAAGATTAAAATGCTCTTTATATTTATTCGCCAAAGCGATTAGATCATTTTTTTCATTTTGATACTTTTTTTCTTTTAAAAAACCTTCATATATAGATTCAATCCTTTGTATAATACTGTAGCCTGACCTAGTTTTTACAGGGCCTGAGATCTCACCATCCTTCAGCCCAAAAGCAATAAACTCAAAAGTCGGTTCAATATCTCCTAGTTTAACCCATCCAATATTACCTCCATTATTTTTTAGTACTGAATCCTGAAAACATTCTTTCGCCAAGTAATCCCAGCCCATTCCACGCTCCAACTTGGATTGAATCTCCAATATTCCAGTCTGCGTAGGAGAATATAGGTGCTTAATGTGGCACTTGGTATTCTGCCAGGAGAACAACTGGCGAAGATCTTTTTCTGAGATTTTATATTCCCTGGAGACTTGAAAATCATAATAGGTATTTAATAACAATTGATTAAAAATTTTTTCTTTTTTTATCAATAGATTTTCATCAGAATCAATATTCACGTCTTTAGCATATTTTAAAAATAGCTTTTCGTCAATAATTGAATTCAAAAAAACGTATCGATTAAGCAAATTATCTGATTGCATTGTACTGGTTAAGAAATCAGAATATCTTTTTTTAAAAATATCGATTGAGATTGGATAATTATTAATCACCACTATTGCTTGGTTTCTGCTATCGGAACAGGAAAGTATGAGTATCATAAAAAAAAGCAAAAAAAAGTTTCTCATTTATTTACAGCTTGAATTCAATTAACCTGAACCCGATGGACTCAACCTTAATTTCTTTTGGAAGCTGTTTGGTTTTTCCATCCATGACATCAAAATACTGATCAGCATTACCTGCTATCTCACTTATCCTCTCTATATCAAAAACAACGTCTTTGCCTAGTGGATTTATAATTAGACAAACAGCATCACTATCATCAAAGCGAACCAACACATACGTGTGCTGATCTGTTGGAACAAACTGCATGGTTTTTCCTTTATGAATAACTGAATTATTTTTTCTCCAATTCAATAATAAAGAACAAAAGTTCCATAGTTCATTTTCTTCGTCTGTTCGTCCTTTTTTTGTAAATGCATCTCGCTTGTCATCGGGCCATCCGCCGGGAAAATCTTTTCTTATATCTGCGTCACCTCCTTTTGATCTATCACCATATAAGTTTATCTCAGCCCCGTAGTATAATTGGGGAACACCTCGCGATACCATTAACAAAACCAGACCAAGTTTATATTTCCTTAAATCTCTACCAACTGTCATATAAAAACGATTTGTATCATGATTATCTAAAAAAATGACATTATTCATTGGTTTCGGATAAATCCAATCTTGGGCAAAGGTGAAATATATTTCTCTGATCATGCGTGGCTTAGAATTATGGCCAAAAGCATCGCCCACACTGCTACTAAATGGAAAATCAATTACGGATGGGAGGTTTGAATTATAATTATCCCAAGTCTCAGAACCATTTTGCCAATAAGAAACTGAAGGTGGATATTTAGCCCAAACTTCTCCCACAATCCTAAAACTAGGGAACTCATCCATTATTTTACCTGCCCAAGCTGCCATATGCTCTTTAAATGCATAAGGGTAGGTATCCATCCGTATTCCATCAATTCCGGCGTATTCAATCCACCAGAGTGTATTCTGAATAAGATAGCGACTCAGTAAAGGATTGTTCTGATTTAAATCAGGCATCGCTTCAACAAATGGAGCAGCCGTAAGATGCTCCAAATCATATTTTGATGCATAGGGATCACTGGCAACAACGGTTTCATAGTTTGTTATAGAAAACTTTGTAGGTCTATTAAACCAATCAGTCTGCGGCGGGTCTTTGAACCACCAGTGGTGATCACCTACATGATTATGTATGAAATCCATAATGACTTTGATATCCATTACATGGGCTTCATCTATCAATTGCTTAAAATCCGCATTAGCGCCAAACCTTCGGTCCACGCTGTACAAATCGGTGGCAGCATACCCATGATATGCTCCATAGCTTTGTCCATCATAGGCACCATAGGAGATTGGCATATCATTTTCAAAGACTGGCGTCATCCAGATACCTGTAATGCCAAGATCTAAAAGATAACTCAGCCTATTTCTGATACCTCGAAAATCACCCCCATGACGCTCCCCGGGTGATGATCTATTTGTCCCGCTAAGCATCCCTTTAATCTGGTCATTAGAAGTGTCACCATTTGAGAATCTATCCGGCATAAGAAGATAGATCACATCTGAAGCATCAAAACCATTTGCATAATCTTTATTAGGGACAGGATCTTGAAAGATATATTTAAACTTATTTTTCTTTTTACCAGTTAGATTGAATTTGTATTCACCTGCAGCAAGACTCCTATCAAGTTTCAGCTCGATAAACAGATAATTATCATTATCCGTTTTTTTGATGGATTTAATTTGAATGGTCTTTTCTTTTTTATTTGACCTGTTATATACACTAACCTTCTTCGTATCTCCTATTTTATCACCGTAGACCATAATTTCTAACGTTCTATCCTTAAAGTGCGTCCACCAGAAAGGAGGTTCTACCCTTTCAATAGGATTTATTTTTGCATCAATTGTTGCAACTGCGAGTAAATGCAATGAAAGAAAAACCCAGTTTGCAAATTGTGAGGCCACTCTTTTTATTTATTTTCTTTCAGCTATAAAAAACATTGAAACAATTAATCTATCTTTGAAGCATCAACATAAATTATGATTTCTGATACAAATACGCTCCCAATTAATTAAAAAAAAGAGGCTTCCATAAAGAAGCCTCTTTTTTTATTTGAAGTTGTTCGTTACTTCAAGAGTGTCATTTTTTTTGCTTCACGAAATGAATCACCTGCTCTAAACTCATAAATATAAACACCACTTGGGACTGGATTGTTTTTTAAGTCCCGTCCATTCCACTCAATAGTATAGCGTCCAGGAGAAAGTTTTTTCTTATTATATGAATAAACTTCTGCACCAATTAGTGAATATACCTTAAAGCTGATATCTGATGCTGATGGTAATGAAAACTCCATCCTAGTTCTTGGATTGAATGGGTTTGGATAGTTCTCGCTGATAAAATATTCATCAGGAATAGTATTGTTCAATTCATCATTTGAAACAAAAACTATACAGATAGCGCTTGAGTCGTATTCTTCAACGACAACAAGATCTTCCGAAGATGCAAATGGACCATCGACAGGGAATGAAAACTGGTCAGGCCACTCACAACCATTGTCAGCATCCTGGTGGAAATACCTAATTCTTGGTACACCACCGAGACCTCCACCTTGTTCCATTACTTCAGTCGCTTCGGACATATCCATATAACCCCATTTATAGTAAATAAACCAGGTCTGGGGACCTTTGATATCAAAGGTCATTGAATAGGTGCCATCTTCATTCATGGTTGGACCACTTGGGTTATGATCTGTTGTAGTATGGTTAATATCCTGACCATTTGAAAACCCTTGTACATAATTTAACCACTTATCATGGGTCCTAATGAATAGAGAGTCTTCTGCGGCATTAAATCCAGCGTGGGTAGACATATCTATAGTAAACTCAAGGTCCATGCTTTCTCCTTCTGAAAGAATATGTCCGGGAAATATTTCATAGTATGCTTCCATTGGTAGCATCAGAGGGGTTCCATCATCATCGATCCCCCCAAGATTAAAATTTATGTTTCCTAGCTCTTCAGGAGACGTACCCCATCCAATCCAATCAACGGGAGGAGTTCCAGCACCGTATCGTTCAGCAATTACATTAAGCGTGGTCTGGCTCATGTTCATATAGAATGCATATTGATGTTCAGAGTTTGGCTGGGCTGTTACATTGATAGCATGGCTAAAAATGTTGGTCCCGGGTGTCCGTGTCATTGCACATTCCGTACAATCTCCCCAGTTATTAAAGCTACCACGTACTTCCATAGAATCAAGTGCAACATTAAATACACGATATCCGGTCGAACCTTGTTCATCCAACCACTCTGTCATGTCAACCTGGAATAAAACACTTCTGGTTACATCTTGATAAAGTCTTAAAGGTATTTCATAGTGCATCTCACCATGAAGAGTAAGTAAATCAGCATCCAATGTAAAAGCTGGATTGCCTCCATGGTCTGGGTCAATCAGCCACTCACCATTTTCTGAACCATCCCAGTTAACCGCACCCCATTGATGGGCACCAACAGTTACATTGGGTACGATACAAGTCCAAGTTTGATCTCCCGCGGTCTCATCACCATTCGTACCATCATCATACATTTGAACCAGTTCCCAGTTTGTAGGAGTACCTTTCCACCTTAGATCACCATTTACATAATCGCCATTGGTATCATGAACAGTAAATAAAACTGAACCCGCCGTTTCACAACTATCAGGAGCAATAACAAAATTAACAGTTCCTGTAACAGCACCTGCTGAAACCGTAAAGGCTGGGTTAGGAAAACCTTCCATTAACCATGTACCCCAACCATCTGTACCATCACACGAAACACAGCCAGAACCATCAGGATTGGTCGTGTCTATAGCACCCCATTGGTGATCCCCATCAGCGGTGAGATACTGTGCTGTCCATATATGATCATCCGCTGCGACATCACCATTGGTTCCATCATCATAGGCCTGGAACACAGACCAGTTGGACAAAGTACCCTTCATTTTTAGATTGGTATTTAGCCAGGTCTGATCATCAACAGTAAGAGTTACTAGCACAGAATCGCCAGTTGGTGCTGGAATTTCATAATGGGTTTGACCATGATAAGTTGTAAGATCTGTATCTAAAGTAAAAGAAGGATTGGGGCCATTAATCAACCAAACACCCCACTCACTTCCATCATTTTCAATAACACCCCATTCGTGGGTGTCTGCAACAACATTTTCAATAACAGCCGTCCAAACATGGTCACTCGCTGTTTCATCACCATTGGTTCCATCATCATACATCTGCACCAATTCCCAACTCGTTGGAGAACCTTTCCATTCAACGTCTACATAGCTGGCTGTACCATCTGTAACCGTAAATTTAATTGCACCAGGAGTATTCGTAGTAAATGCTGGTATCGTGTAACTAGTGGTACCGGTTACAGTAGACCCTGATATTGTAAATGATGGATTATCTCCTTCAATCAACCAAACACCCCACTCGCTTCCATCATCTTCAATCGCTCCCCATTCATATGTGCCATCTTCAATAATTGCAAACTGGGCGGTCCAAACATGGTCACCTGCAGTGACATCTCCATTCGTGCCATCATCAAATCCTGGAAAAAGATTCCAGTCTGACATTGAACCCTTAAATTTTACATTATGATTGTTCCAAGATCCATCAGTCAATGTAAAGGTGACAAGGGAAGATGTGGAAGGATCATAGGCGGTAAAATGACTTCCTGCACTAGCTGTATTAGTTGCAGAACCAGCATCACCATTATTAGTATGACTTGTCCAATATTTCAACATATAACTTCCTTCCGCTGCATCAACAGTATAGTTGACGGTAATATGGAAGGTGTCAGGATCAGCTTCGGTCGATGCCGATGTAGTATCCTGATCACTTACATACATTTGCCAATGCATAAGCGAATCTGCAGGATGCACAGCTTCTAAGGAATCTTCCCAGCCTGTGTCTATACCTCCTGGGTTATCATCGGCTTCATCAGCAGCATTACCAAGATAAGTAAATATCCCATTCCCATGCTCTGGAGACGTGTAGGTAATACTATCTATCACCCAACCAATGGGTTTGTGAACAGCAAAAAGCATCCCACGGTCATCGGTAGCATCAATGCCACTATCTTTTATAAATATAACTTCAGTAGTTGCTGAAAATGTTGAACTAATTGCTCCATTTGCAGGCTGGCTCTCGACTTCCATTTCAAGACAGCCTGATATAATAAGTATAGCTATACTAAATACTGGTATTATAATATATTTTAATCTCATTATACAATCTCCTATTTCAATTTATAATAATTAAATTTACACACATTGTTCACGCAAATGGTTATATAACTGTTTAATTTTTCCTGAGCAAATGACCTTGTCCAAGATTAATAGTTACTCATAATAGAGTCACTATATATTTAATTATCTTGGAATCATATTGTATATTAATTTATATATATTTTTTTATCAAGTAACAATTATTATTATTCCAACGTGGTTAGTCTAAAAAATATTAATTGTTTTCTAATTATTTTTATATCAACCTTTCAAAGTTGTGTTCCATTTAAGGATTCATTACAAAAGAATGTATTGATGATAATCGTTGATGATCTTCGTCCTGAAATTCGGGCATGGGGAAATAATAATATCATAACACCAAACTTGGATATGCTTGCTGAAAAAGGCGTCTCTTTTCATAATACATTTTCACAATATGCAAATTGTAGCCCATCAAGGATAAGCATGCTTACCGGTCTGAGTCCGGAGACTACAGGACACACAGGGAACCTGCAATCCAAGCCCGAATTTTCCAATCACGTAACCCTGCCAGCACACTTCAAAGAGAATGGATATTTTACCGCTTCTATTGGAAAAGTTTACCACGATGCAAAAGATGATAGAGCATCATGGGACTATTATTTTGATCTTGTAGGCCCTGATAAATCATGGACTGATCCTTCAAACAGATGGGAATGTTATGCGGACTCTTTAAATAATCACCTATTTGGATTTGATAGGCCTGCGGTAGAAAAGACAGATCAGGATCTAGAAAAATATAAAGATTACGTCCTCTGCGATAGTGCAATGTCTCTTATAGAAAAAGAAAAAGATAAACCATTTTTCATTACTGTTGGTTTTAGAAAACCACACCTTCCATTCGCAGCCCCAGCGAAGTACTGGAATCTCTATGACAGAGATAATATTAGCCTAACTGAATTTCCACTATCTCCAGAAGGATCTGATTCCGTCATATATAAATGGTCCGAGCTGGCTTCATACAATTACTATAGCAGCTCATACAAAACGAATAACTATAAGAACAAAATCCTCAATAATGTTAAGGCTTTGGAGTTGCGGCACGGATATTTTGCATGTGTTAGTTTTATAGACGATCTAGTGGGAATGCTTGTAAGGAAGCTGGAGAAATTAGATCTAGAAAAAAATACAATTATTGTTGTTATGGGGGACCATGGATATCAATTAGGAGATCAGCAGGTATGGGGTAAACATACAAACTATTATCTAAGCACGAGAGTTCCACTAATTATATTTGACCCTTTAGTGGCCCCAACAAAAAACAACTCTGAAAAATATATTGAGCTGTTAGATATTTACCCAACATTATCTGATTTGGTTTCCCTGCCAAAACCAGTTGGCCTGGATGGCAAAAGTTTTATAACCCTCTTCCATAACACCGATCCCGAAGGATTTAATTCTTCATTCAGCCAATATTGTTCTTTCCAAAAGAATACTGATTTTACTAATCTAATGTCCTACGCTATGCATACAAAAAATTACACATACATAGAATGGCAGGACCTAGAGCAAGGTTACAAGGTGGTAAACAGAGAGCTATATGCTTTAACCAAAGGTACCATTGAAAATAAAAATATTTCTCTTGATCTAGAATATTCAGCGAAGGTTACAGAATTTTCTAAAAAGATTAATCATAAATTCAAACAATACAGGTCAAAGGCTAAAAAATATAAGAATCAGTACAGCACATAATATGAAACCAAAACAAATAATAGCTTTAATATCTTGTCTAGTCTTTTTTAACTGTAGTGGATCCAAGCATTCAAATAATTCTAAAAAGCTTCCCAATATTGTACTAATTATTGGTGATGACCACGGTTACCCCTATTTCGGATTTATGGGATCAGATTTCGTTTCCACGCCTAATATGGATTCACTTGCAAATAGTGGAATATTATTTACTAATGGTTATGTCCCTGATAATCATTGTAGACCGGCACTACAATCTCTTATAACCGGCACACTTCCTATCGATTATGAGCGTAAGTGGAAAAAAATAAAATTAGATAAAATGAAAAAGAAAAGTTTTTTAGAAATGTCAAAAAATAATCAGAAATCCTGGGAAGAGAATTTCAAGTACCACTCGATGAAATATATGCAGACTCTCCCAGGTTTATTAAAGGAAAAGGGGTATACGAGTTTTCAAACTGGGAAATGGTGGGAGTATCACTATGAATACGGCGGTTTTACAGATGGGATGACAAAAGGTTGGGTAAGGGAACAAAAAAACGGACGAAACTGGTTCCAGCAATTTATGGGGGGCGAAGGAACTGATATTGGAAGGATAACCAACCAGCCTGTTTTTGATTTTATAAAAAATAATAAAGATAAACCATTTTTCATTTGGTATGCACCTCAGCTTCCACATTATCCCTTCGATGCTCCTGAAAAGTATACCAAATTATATCATGGAAAAGGCTATTCAAAATCAGCGGTTGAATACTATGCAAATTGCACCTGGTTCGATGATGCAGTTGGGAATCTAGTAAGATATTTTAAAAAAAATAGTTTAAACCAGAATACCTTCTTTATATACGTGAATGATAATGGATGGGAACAAGAGCCTGATCAGGAATTTTTTAACGACCCTATGAGATCTCACAATGGTGGAGATAAGGGTAAACTCTCGGTCTATGATCAATCATTTCGCACACCAATTATTTTTTCATGGGAGAGCAATATAGAAAAAAATATACATAGAAATGATTTAATACATAGTACTGATATCCCTGCAACTATACTTGATATTGTTGGAATAAAAATCCCAAATGAATATCACGGGATATCATATAAAAATGCAATCTATAATGAACCTTTTAATGGTCGAACAGAGATAATTGGTAATGGTACAAAAATAAGAGACACAAGTGAAAATGGAGATCCAATGGGATTAGATACCGAATACTATTGGATAAGAACAAAGGATTGGTTTTTTAGCTGGGACCAAGTTCAACAAAAAAAGATCCTTTTCAATATTAAAAAGGATCCATACAACACAATCAATCTTGCAAGTGAGAATCCTAAAATTTTATCCGATCTATCAATCAAATTAGAAAATTGGAAGGAAAGTCATCGGGACAATAACGATATCTAAGATAATCTAAAGGAATTCGAGTCTAATAAATCTTGGCCTATAAATATGAGCATCATCTTTTATATCATTCCAAAAATCATAGCTTATAGTATTATAACTAATTAATAGATTTTTTGGATCTGATAAGACAGGATGTGCCTTTGCATTATAGGTCAGTAATCCATTAGCTGACTCTGGAGTTTTATAAAGCTCAATTATATCACCGAAGGGTCCCCATGGACTTGCCCCAACTCTGCAGGCAACGGTATCTGAGATACCCATAAACTGAAAAACAAGGAGATATCTTCCATCATTTAGTGGTGTAACACTCAGTTCATTTGAAACATTATTTGTGATTGGGGCAATATTATTACTTTTATTCTGCCAGTTTTTTCCATCCCAATATTCCCAATCCGTAAATGATTCAAACTTATCCGATTTGACCCTGGCAACTACTAATTTTTTGTCCTTATCCATACAGCCGTATACATAAATAAACCCATCAGGATATTGAGCTCCAGCCCAATCTGTGTTCACATAAATTCCAGCACCTAGGTTTACATAGCCCCAGGATGGATGCTCTAAATGAAACGGTGTTATCATCTGTTGATAATCCTTAAATGGAAATGGATTATTTTTTTTAATCTTAAGGATTGATACTCCTGGCTCCTTGAAATCAAATACATTTTCTCCTGTCCATTGAACATGGTAAGCAAAAATGTAGATTGATGAATCAATATCAATATTTACAAATCCATCTCCCAACCAGAAAAAATAAGAATCTTCCTTCATCATTTTTGGTTTAAAAAATGATGTGGGTTTACCTTCAATATCAGTTCTATAATAAAAGTTTAAATCTCGGTTCTCAAAATTATCTTTTAATGGTTTAGCAAAAGAATTATGTACCATACTATAGTTTTGAGGTTTCCCTTTGACTACATCTCCTATAAATGTATCACTGAAATAAATAGCTAATGAATCCAACGGAATTTTTCCAGATTCAACACCAGTCATTGAAAAAGAAAATATACCATCACCCCCAAACCATCCTGATGTCCTTTTAAACAATTGCGTCCACTCATCAGCAGGAGTGACGATGTAATTTTTTAAATCATACACAATATTTATTTAGTTGTACTTCTATAAACCGTGGCCTATATATATCAATCCCTTCAGATCTCATTAGATTATCGATTCCTCCAAATTCGTTTGTGGCATAACTAATTATTAATACCCCTTTTGTTTGCGAAAGCCAACCATGTATTCTGGCAGCATAACTATGCACAGGGAATGATTTATTTTTTTCAGGGACATTATAGATTATTTCCGGATTACTCCAAGGTCCAGTTAACCTACTAGACCAGGTTAATAATATTCTATTATCCTGAGGTTTATAGGTCGTCGAAAAAAAATGTTTAGTATTATCGCAGTAATATATACTTGTTTCAGTATTGCCTGGCTTAAATAGTTGAATAGAATTTTTATTGGAATAGCTCCAATTAGTTCCACAATAGTATTCAAGCTTATCTGAATTTTTTTTATAATCTATAAAGTCATCACCCATTCTACCCAGCATCATACCGTCTGGCGAATAATTCCTGTTCGTGATAAAAAAATAAAGGTAGCTATCACTAGCATATAGACCGGCATGAGGAATACCATCGACATAGTTAAAATCCCACATATCAATAACCCATTTATTAGGGTCATCATTATAATTTATTATTTTGATAACTACCGTTCCTGCAATATCGATACTATTATCCATGGTTTGATTCACTGCCATAGAAAAAATAATTAAAGAATTATTTAAAATAATTCCATTTGTAGGCCATAAATAGTCCCCAGGAAGTTCAGGTTTGTTTACAAAAAAAGATGCTGGAACCCCATTATCAATCGACCAAAAATATTTCATGCCAACTGGCAAATTATTTTCCAATTGCATCAATCCAATGGAATTATTAATAAATGTACAGTCATTGCTTCTCCGGTTTCCCTTCTTCTTGCCTATAAATGTATCACCAAAGAGCCATAATACTAAACTTTGGTTAAGTTTGATCGAGTGGGCAACATCGGAACCAAGCCAACCATTTTCCTCTAGATTAAAGTATTCATTTAATTCATCATAAATTGATATAGATTTTACTATCCCAGATCTTATCATTTTTTTGACATTAACAATCTGATAAATCTAGGCCTATAGGATTCAATAGGAGCATCCTTATACTCGCCAGTATAGCTGGTAATAAAGCTAATTATTATTTCACCAGCAATACTACTAAACTCAGGATGGCATCGGACAGCATATGTTTCTATACATACTTTTTCAGGGCAATTAATAATCGGATTTTCATATACAATTTTTGGTATAGACCAAGGACCCGTAAGGTCATTTGCATGAGTCAGCAATATTTTATTATTCACAGCGCTATAAGTGGTAGTTACAAATAAACCCCATTCGGGTATATATTGAATATTTGATTCAGTATTGCCTGGTTCAAATAGTACTACCGCATCCTTGAAATCATTAGACCAATTAGTACCATTAGGATTTCCACCAATAAAGTGCTCTAGATAAAGTGAGCTTTTTGTTTTAAGGAAGGTTAAACTATCAATCCTAGAGATTATTGCCTTTTTCTTTGCTACATTTCCTTCCGCTTTAAATCCCATGAAGTAAATAAACTCATCTTGCTTATATATCGCAGAATGATATTGCACCTGCAATGTATTATTTTCCCAAGCAGGAGTTTGGAAATCATAATATTCTTTATTCCATTTGGTCGGGTGCTGTTGAAAGTTCTGAACCCTTACGATAACGGTACCAGCGATACCAAACCAACCAGTTTCATCATGAGAAACTGCTTGGCAAAAGATATATAATTCATTATTTAATATTAGACCATTTGTTGGCCAAAGATATTTTCCAGGCATATTTTCTTTTTGGGGAAAAAATGATTTTCCTTCCTCAACTTTGCCAAAAATAAATTCAATTCTACCTTCACTGCCCTTATCTATATACTGAATCGCTATACTATTATGGACGTATAAAGGGTCTGGTTTTAATACACCACCTGAAAAAGTACCTGGCCAGGTATCTCCAAAAATCCATAGTATTCTATTGCTATCCAATTGGATTGAATGTGCAGCATCCCCGGCCAACCAACCTTCTTCTTGCGGCATAAACCATTGATTCTTTTCTTCATCGATGGAAACAGATTCCACCTCATAGGAGGTTCCTCCAGTGGAACTTATCAATGGTACAAAAAGAAAAATAAAAAAGATCGTTCGCATTACTTCATCAGAAGTATTTTATTATTGAACGAATTATTGGAATTCTCTAACCGGACTATATAAGCGCCACTGCTTACAGCTTTCCCATTACCATGTAAACCATTCCAGCTATAAGAGTTCGAAAATGGGGGTAAAATTTCAGTTCGAATTATCCCACCATTAATATTATATATTGAAATTGTAGAAGATGTACTTAGCTTATGTTGAATCAATATATTCACATGATTATTGAAAGGGTTAGGGAAGCACGTAAATGAAAATCTATTTGGTGTTTGATAACTTATTTGTTCATTTCTGTTTGATAGCCAATAAATATTATTTAGTGGGAATGATATGAATCTCGGACGATACAAGTCACCTCTCTCAAAATGATACCAAAAATCTCCACCTATATTAGTGTTCACATTATAACTAATTAATAAATGATCTGGATCTGATAGGTGAGGATGAGCCTTAGCATTATAAGCAGCCACATCTTCAAATTCATTATACTCTGGAGCATTCCAGATTAAATTGAAAATACTGAATGGACCTGTTATACTACTTGCACTTCTGTATGCAACATAGTTACCTACACCGCCCTGTTGAAATACAGCAATATAACGGTCATTACCAAGCTGGGTAACACTGAACTCTGGGGAAATATTTTCAGTAATTGTCTGAGCCTGTGAAATATCGTTAACCCATACGAACCCATTCCAGAATTCCCACTCATTATAGGATAGCAGGTAATTTTCAGTCGTTCTTGCCACGGTCATTCTTTTTGTATTTAGCGGGTAATCATTATAGGATCCATAAAAGTATATATAACCATCAGGAGCCGGGACTTCAGACGAATTTGTTAACGCCATTATAGCCTGTCCATACACTACATGATCACCATTATCATATTCATAATATAATGGAGTATCACTTTGAACCACATTAATAAGACTCCCATCATAATCTACCTGAAATGTGATAAGTGCGACACCATCAATTGAAAATGGTGGAATATTATTATTCATTCTCAGAGCATATAAATATATTGTACCATTAATACTCATACCATCCATTAACCAGTACCAATCTCCCGGCTGGGCGGCTTGGGTTTGTGGCTCGAAGACCGAAATAGGAATATTATCTTCATCTGTATAGAAAAAGAAATCTATACTATCTTCAATCGCTTGTTCACCATATAGAATTGCATAAGTATTATTAACCATACTAGTTGGAGTAATCCTTTCATTAGTTATTGAATCAACTGAACCAATAAAAGTATCGCTAAAAACAATCAGAGTTTTATTCGATTCGACTTCGCTACCACTCAGTGGTATAGAGTATATACCATCCGCACCAGACCATCCTTCATACCTTTGAAAAAGGCTAGACCATTCTGGTTCTTGCAATGTTTGGCTAAGATCACAATTTTCTGAACCACCGACATTTATAACATGTGGGAAAGATATAGGTGCCCAAACCATATTACCTGAACAAATCAGATTTGGAGTGGCTTTTGTTACCAAATATCCAAGCTGAAAGCAGCCTGTTTCGCCTCCTGTCTCAAGGTTTAATTCTATACTTATAGAAATTGCATTTTCGTATGTGTATCCGGTATCTGATATAAGGCAAATCCATTTCATATTTTGTCCAAAATTATTTGGAGGATAACAGATATTTATTGAGTCAGTCCAATCCTGAGAAAAAATAATGGATCCCTGGTTTTCATTTTCGGTAAAAGATGCTGAAATAAAATTCCAGTCTTCTGGAATTAAAGCGCCTAAAAGACCCTTATGAGGATTTGTAGTCTCAGGTATATTATCTACGACCGTTAAATAAACAGTTAACTCTTGATTGTTTGATAAAGAGTTAGGTTGAATAATTTCATCAATGAAACATCCACTGCAAATAACACAGATAGAAGTTAGAGTGAAGAAATCTTTCATTAACTGTAGGGATCATTCAGACCATTAACAATCGCAGAATCTCTTACAAATGTATAGACAAGTTTACTTTTATATCCTGTTTTATTATTAATCTTGATTTTACAAGCGGCAGCTGGCACAAGCATAGTTTCGTATAAATTTAAAGTAGTTTTATAACCATTTGATGACCATATTTCTACTGTTCGGCCTTCTACTAAGTTTATCAGTAAACCTCTATCATCTGTTTCAAGAACACATTCAGATTGGAATTCCAAACGGTTTATGTTGTAAAATGACTCATCTCGGTTGTAGAGCTCATAATTTTCCCAATCTTTGCCTTTCTCAATCAATATTGGCTCTGGCAAATAATTAGAATTAATAAAGTCACTGGTTCTTTCATCTCTTATATTCTCGAAAGCCCTTTCAATATTCAGTTTTCTTAGGTTGCCATTTAGATCTTTTCTCAAATAGTCATAAATCTTAAAAGTAAATATATAGGGCGTCGCACTAATTTCTAAAACAAGATTACCTTCACCGCTACAGTGTATAGTACCGTTTGGAATTAAAATTAAATCGTGAGGTTTAACATCAACTGAGTGCACATAAGTATTGATATCTACTTCTGTGCCTTCCTGCTCCGATTTCAATAACTCTTGTTTAAATTTTTCTTTTTTTATTCCTTCCCTCAATCCAACAAATACTTTTGCATCTTCCTTCGCTACTGAAATATAATAGGTTTCATCCTGTGTATATGTTTCACCAAAATTTTCTATCATAAAGTTCGGTCTTGGATGAACTTGTGTTGATAAGTCTCCTCCATTTATTGTATCTAGATAATCCATCCTAATAGGCCACTCATATTGGAACCTTCTTGCTGCACTTTTTCCCAATACTCTAACATTTTCTTGGTACATAAGAAAATCAAATGAAAATTCAAGAATGATATCACCGCTCTTGATTGTAATCCCATTTTCTGGTGCAATCATCTCAAAAGACCATGCAAAGTTTGGCTGATCAGAGTCCAATCCCATATGCCCCTGCATAAATTTTCCTCCCCAAGGCCCTGGATAAAACCAAGGACGAACCCTGAAGGGTGTTTCTGAAAGCTGATGGATCGTATTTCGGAATTCATCTCCATCAATCATAGTTGGCCTATTCACATCCTGGAAATCAACCAATAAATCAATACGCTGAATTGATTCTCTTTTTCCCCTATTTTGTGCTGGCCAATCAACAAAATAGGAACGCTTATAAAAATAGCTAAACCCATTATGGTCTTCACAGCCAATATTTAGTAATTCATTATTCCTTGCAATCTCCTGAATCCTATCCTTAGGAATATCAAAGTATACTATAAAGTCGTAGAAATCAACGGTAGTTGCACCACAACCATATATAATAAACAAATTATGATTTGATCTATTTTTACTAATTGCTGCACTTTTTCTCACAGAAGCAATTTTTTCTGGATCCATAAATGTTTCTAAACCGAATGGGAAATGAGTACCCCATAAAGGATCTTCACCTCCAAGAAACTGTTGTACTCTTTTTTCAATTTCATCAGACGGTAATAAACAGTTTTTTATATTTGACCAATTAATTGTATATCCTTGTTCCAGTGCAATATTATTAGTATTAGTTTTAATTTGTTCCCAGTTAACCCCGTTATATCCTTCAAAAAGAAATACATTGCAGCCACTTTCATGCGCGTCCTTCAACTTGGTAAAAAGTGAATCAAATCCAACCTGGATTCCTCCCTTTTTAATCTCAAAACAAGGATCCGTATTATATAGCCCTCTTGGAAAAACTGATTCATTTTGTTTAATGAAATTATCAAATGGTGTATTCATGGTTCTTCTCTAAACTAGGGTGAAATGCAGCACCAAGTAATGGGGCAGTATCCCCAAGTTTTGATTGTATTATTTTTATTCTACCTCTGGGTACAGTAAAGGCCATTTCATTAACTAAATGAGTTATCTTATCTATCATTAAGTCAGCACTTTTCATTATTCCACCGCCTAGCACAACTACATCAGGGCCATAGGCATGAATTATATTCGTTAATCCAACAGAAACATGTTGTATAAAGCTCTCGAAGATTTTATTTTTGATTTTATTATTTTTTTTACGTAGTTGACTAAAGAATAATTTTACGGGATCATCATCTATAAGCTCAAGGTTATGAGAGCTAAATTGTTTTAGTAATGCATTTTTTGAACAATAAAGTTCGAAACACCCATAGTTGCCGCAGTGGCACCTAGGACCGTTTTTATCAATACTTATATGTCCACCCATCACGCCGCCTAAATGATCACTACCATAAAGCATTTTACCATTAAATACACTCGCACAGCCAATACCAGTACCAAATGTTATTACAGTGAGATTGTTAATACCCTGATCTCGGGAAAATCTCCATTCACCCCAGGCATAGCATCTTGCATCATTATCCATAATAAAGGGGACTGAAAATTCATCAGAAAAAATATCTCTAAGCGGAATATTTTCAATCAGTTTACCCTCTCCAACGTCGTCTTGTACCATTCCCTTATCATGGTCAACCAATCCTTTTGATGATATTCCCCCACATACAATTTGTTCAGAACCTAAAAATTTGTTTACGTATGATAGTATTGCTTTTAAAATATTCTTTTCTTGGATTAAATGTTGTAAAGGTATGCTGTCTATTCTGATAACATTACCACTATTATCAATCAAACCAAGTTTAAAATTGGTACCACCAAATTCAATAGCTAATCGCATTTATTTCTCCAATTGCAATTTAGAATTAACTAAATCATACACTTTCCCCCTATAACGTAAGCCATAGAGCTCCAGATCATTATAATTAGGCTTCGCATAAATTTCCCCATTAACATTTGTTTTTAAGCCTGCAAAACCTTTTATAATGGCTTCCGTCCAATTGCCATTTGATGAACAAGTCCAATCACATATCCATGGCTGTTCGGCAGAAGATTTACGCGCTCCACCAGCATCTAGATCCATTGCCGTTTCTGAAAAATGCGCCTGACCAAATGGCCCTTGGTTTGCTGTATCTACAAGTGCATCTATCCATTCTAAAGCAATTTCTGTATTACCTGAATTGATGAGCGCCATAAGTGATTGAGATGGCCATGCAGGATATGCACCATTCCACTGATGATCTGGACGAACACTGAACATCGCATTATCATCTGATTCAGATAGAGCTCTCATCCATTTATCTGTTTTTAGTTCCATCAAGAAAAATTCAACCATCTCACTTTTTTGCTTTTCATCCAGTTTATTCCCAATAGTATTAATAACAGTAAAAAAGTCATACGCATGCTTAACATCATAATATGTACCATCAGGCTGTCTAGCACGCCAATAACCTTTACCGGTCACATACAGATCCTTAAGAGCTAGAAATAATGATTGAATATCTTTACCAGCTTGAATTGATTTCTTTTCTTCTCCTTTAAATAAAAACAATTCTTGGATATAAATTAGGTTTGCAATATTTGCTGCATTTAAACTAGCAACTTCATGCACATATGTACTTACGCATTCAAGAAGATTATTTATTCCTCCATAATCTGCTAACCCATTCTTTGTTAAAAACTGTTTGTACTGTACTGTATAATATTCTAAAAATTTTAAAACAGTCTTTTCACCACCAGGTTTAGACCCAAGCCACTGAAAATCACCATTCCAATCCAAATATTCTTTTATCATCATAACCATCGCGTGGTCATTAACAGCGTA
>CAJWLO010000017.1 GCA_913043235.1 uncultured Fidelibacterota bacterium | reverse complement strand
TCCTGTTGCCAGGATGAAAACCTGGAGTCCTAACCACTAGACGAACGGGCCAATATGGTAAATAACTTAACTGCGAAGCCGGAAAATTTATTGCTTTGCAAAAAGCCAGACCAAGGTTTTTTAAATGAGTTTAATCTCCATTGTTCGCTTTGTCCAGTATATCCAGAAGCTGACCATTCTGGTGCAGTTCATTGGTGATATCCGATCCACCGATCAGCTCGCCTTTAACAAAGAGCTGGGGGATAGTAGGCCAGTTTGAATGTTCACTAAGTTTGACCCTGATCATGGGGTCTTCCAATACATTCACATCCTTGTATTCTATCCCATATTGATTTAAGATTTGCACCACTGAATTAGAAAAGCCACACATGGGCATTTCCTTGGTCCCTTTCATGTACAGAATGATGGGGTTGTTATCAATATCTGAGACGATTTGTTCTTTTAGTTCCATTTTTCCTCCTTATTTAAGTTTTTTTTAACATTTTAATTCCGGTAAACGTACAATTTTTACAGGTGTAATTTTTTAACTGTGCAACATATAAAAAAGAAATAATTTTTTGTTTGGGAGTACGCTGAATACGCTGCAGTTTTCCGCCGCAGTCCGGACACTCTTTTATATCAGGATATCTTTGAATCTCCCGGTCACGCCAGCGCTTGGCCGCTAGGTGCAACGCAAGTAAAATCAGGGAGATTCCTACCAGGTCTGATAACTCAAATATTTCCTTTTGAAACAATAATATTACATTATCTCGTATTATTTTTATTATATCGCCAATGGAAAATAGAAACCAACGCAGACCAAGATACATGTAGTGTTTGATTTCCAAATCCTCCACCAGTAGGAATACTCCCAGAGCGATAAGCAAAACAATTAGAATTTCATAATCATATTCCTTGATGAAAGAATAATTTTTTGTTTTTTTAATTCCTTTTCGTTCTTTTATTGCCATAGAATAAACCTTTTCGATCCATAAACTTAAAAATAAAAACAAATTAAGAGTAATCAAGCTATTCTTAAATTTATTGATAATCATTTGGAAGGCTTAGTATTGGAAATCAGATTATCACATTTAGAAGGATAATAATTAATCTTTATGGCATAATCATTCCAATCTTCCTACTTTCTTAAATAGTCTGACACTTCTGAGGGATTTTGTTTTTGATAGTAGTAGATTAGAAAGATGAAGATTGGTCTAATACAATCTAAATAATCTGTTATTGCCTTGGTGAATAACATGGGAAGGGAAGAGATAATAATGAACATGATAAAGAAATCGTTTTTTCCGGCATTGATTTCGATGGTGCTCTTGCTAAGCTTGGTCGGTTGCGGAAAGAAAAGTGAGAAACCAGTGGTACAACAATCAGCCAAAGATACAAAGTCTATTGAACATCCAACTAACGAACATCCAACTAACGAACATCCAACTAACGAACATCCAACTAACGAACATCCGTCCAATGATGAATCGTCCAATGACCACCCATCAAGTAATAAGTAAAATTCGATCGTTTATTTCTGGCTGTTTTTTACATTTTAGATTGCAGGTAACAGTCAAAGATGGAAGATATTTTATGAAATGGCAAAACGTAATATCGGTAATGATAGTTATTTGTACATTAATTATTGGCTGTAGTACAGTAGAGAGAATGCCTGAAAATGTACCAAACGTTATTACCGCAGATATCCAGGCGGGTATTGAGAAATATATCGAGGAACAAGTTAGACTAGGGAAAGGTTATTTTAAAATTCCGTTTGAGAACAAGGAACTCCATCTAAAATTGGTTCGCGTGCACACAGAATATCTTGCTAATCTCGCTCCTCAAGAACACTTTGCCTGTGTGGACCTTGCCAGTATTGAAGGGCATGTCTATGATGTAGACTTTTTTCTTTCAGGGGATCCAGGAAATATGACTATCACAGAAACCTCAATTCATAAGACCAATGGACAACCCCTTTATGTGTGGAAACAGAGAAATGACAAGACGTGGTATCGACTTCCATCGGATAAAGCAACACCTGATCTTCTTGGTGTGGTTAAAGAATGGGATCGGTTCGATTTTTTTTATAGGGCTACTCTGCCTAAGATTAGTGGTGTGGGCCGCATATGGATCCCATTACCAGTTACAAATCAACACCAAACTATTGATATGCAGTATATTAAAACGCCAGTTGATCAGCAAATATTAGAAGATAAAAAATACGGCAATAAAATGTTCTTCATGGTGCTTAATACTAACAATAGTGGTGACATTATTGAAATTTGCTATCGGGTGAAACGACGTGAAAAGAGCGTTTACGAAGATAACAGGGAGGACCCGAAAAAGTACTTACAGCCGAATCGTTTGGTACCTGAAAATGAGGAATTTATCAAAATTGCTAATAAGGTTGTTGAAGGCAAACTGGGAAGTCTTGCCCGAGCTCGCGCATTATATGACCATACCATCGATCGTATGCGGTATATGAAATATGGTACCGGGTGGGGTAAGGGTGATGCGGTTTATGCCTGCGATGCGCGCACAGGAAACTGCACAGATTTTCACTCATATTTCATTGCACTCTCACGAGCAGTTGGTATCCCCGCTCGTTTTGCTATTGGTGCATCAATTCCTTCGGAACGCGATGAAGGTGGAATTGATGGATATCATTGCTGGGCGGAGTTTTATTCCAATGGGAAATGGTGGCCAACTGACATCAGCGAAGGTGATAAATGTTCCGCTCTTTCAACTTATTACTTTGGCCATCATCCTGCTAACCGGATAGAATTTAGCCGAGGTCGCGACTTGATAGTAGAACCTGGTCCCACTTCCGGACCAATCAACTTCTTAGCCTACCCTGTACTAGAAATTGGTGGAGAAACTGCAAGAGCGGATGTCAAATTCTCCTTCAACCGGCTTCCTTCCCCTCCATCGTAAGCCTCAAACCAAAACTTAGAGATGTATTTTATCCGTTATAGAATGGGTAGATTAAGATAGATGACTTAATGTATTTGATTATTACTATTATTTATCATAAATATATTAAATCAGTAATACCGATGACAAAACAATATTATAAATGTCAAAATGTTGGATAAGAACATAAATCATATACCTGCTGCAATTTTTTTGTTTTTTTCATTATTGTTTGGTCAGTGAGCACTATGAAGTAATCCATCCTTGCCGGTCGGTGAGTCAAATAAAGGCTTTGGTGCAGAAAAAGGAAAAATCTATTATGTAATCAAGGGGAGTTTAGCCTATATCAACTGGTGGCACGAAGCATTAGGTAATGAACAGTTTAACCATAGCGGTTTACTCAATACTTATTTTGTACGTCCTGGGTTTATTTACGGTTTATCTAATAAATTAAATATATACATTAATTCTACATTGGGAATTCGGCAGATGTATTGGGGAGGGGAAAAAAAATCAATCCATCACCGTGATGAAACCTCACTAACTGATTACATCAATGCCCATGGGAGTATACTAGGAGATTCGAGATTAATTTTTCGATACATCATAAAAAATACTGGTACTGGAAAAGGATTTAGATTAATAACTGGTTCTGGTATTACCATACCATCAAGAAGTGTTCTTACCTCAGATCCTTTTTTTCTTGAAGGGGGTGAGCTAAAGGAACATCGACACTTTAGTCTGAGTAATGGGACTTATAATGGTGTTTTTGAGAGTCAGATTTATTACAGGAGAAATCAAAACCCCGTATTTGTAGGTGGATTTATTTTTTTTGAAAAACCGCTTACTGAGAGTGAGTTTGGATATTTACCATCGACTGTGTTTACCCTATCTTTATCAACTTCTTTTATGAATTTTGACCAGAAAGAAAGTTCTATAGATTATGGTTTATCTCTTGTGTATGCATCGCAGAGTTATTGGAATAACCTTCCTGCTCCTAATAGTAAATCGTTAACAATAATTCCAAGTATAGGCTATCTATTTAATTCAATTATTGGTGGAGTATCATTTAACATCAAAAAACCAATTTATATTTCTGGTGCTTTCGCAAGCAATGAAGGAGATATTGAACAGACTAGTTCTATCTGGCAGTTGTCTTTTTCGGTACGGTTCATGCCAAGATCAAATTAAATTTTGAATTAAATGAGTATACCCATAGTACTTAAAAATAAAAAATCGCAAACTATATTCTAGCTCAATCAGAATTTAGATTTTCGGGTTTTTTATTGGTGGAATAATCTGATGCTTATTAGCCTTTCAGCCAATAAATTTAGAATAAATTGCGTTAGCTTCATAATATCACGTTAAGTTGTTTCTAATATTGAATATAGTATATTTATTTATTATTACTGTAAATTGACTTGTTAATAATGAATTATTAGAATTTAATTCAATTTTATCAATTATAAAGAGAACTTAGAATGAAAATAAAAATACAAATGTTTATTATTCCTGTTTTGATGATGATAATTGGTTGTCAAAGCGCGCCAACTGATTCGGCCCGCATTTCTGATGGAGAACTGATCCAGTTAATCAGAGAATCTAGCAAGGTTGATATCAGTATAGATGAGTTACCAAACCAATCAATAACTGTTATTGAAAATGATATGGAATATGAAGGTATTGGTGCGAAAATAGCTTCTGATCTAGGCTATGAAGTTGATCTTGCAGGCAGAGGGCATAAATGCGGGGATCGCAATGAAATCTACTTTAATCTGGAAGGAAGAAAACTTGATCCCAATGAATGGGGTAGAAAAGGCCGGGGCTGGAGCAGAGACGGCTGGGATACAGATGATTGGGTTAGAGATGGTGGTGATAAAAAAGATTGGAAATGTTTTGATCTTGTTCTTCCCGTAACCTTTAACATGCCCGATGGCTCAACGATTACAGTAACAAGTGATAATGAGGATAGTTGGTCAGAGATCAAGGATTGGTATGAACAAAATCCAGGTGCAAAAGAAAAACCTACCTTGCAATTTCCAGTTGAAATTTCTTTTGAAGAAACTACGGCAACCATCAATAATGATGAAGAATTGCGTGGTGCATACAGGCGCTGTAATGGCAGAGATGATAAATGGGTTTGCTTTGAAATTGTTTATCCGGTGACTTATATCATGCCCGATGGCTCAACGATTACAGTAACAAGTGATGATGAGGATGGTTGGGCGGAGCTTAAAGATTGGTATGAATATAATTCTGATTCGGAGGAACGTCCTTCTATACAATATCCTGTAGATATCCTAATTAGAACTGAAGATGGTGAAACCACTGTCACAATTAATAATCAAGAAGAAATGGAAGCAGCTAAAGAAGAATGTCGAGGAGAGTGGAATGATGATGACACTGAAGATGAATGTTTTGATTTACTACTTCCTGTTACATATCTAATGCCAGATGGAACCACCATTACTATCGAAGATGAAAGAGGCTGGTACGATCTAAGAAACTGGTATGAAGAAAATGACGATGCAGAAGGAGAAGCATTACTCCAATATCCTGTTGATATTCTAATCAGAACAGAAGATGGTGAAACCACTGTCACAATTAATAATCAAGAAGAAATGGAAGCAGCAGAAGAAGAGTGTAGGGAATGAATTATAATAAATAGATATTCAAATCAAAATATAAAGACCCCACAATTGTGGGGTCTGTTGTTTATAGATAATAAATACAAAAGAGTTTAATATTACTTTATTCAAGCCTATCTATAATAAACTCTACGCAATTCCCGATGAATAAGAAAATAAAAATAACCCTTTTCCTAATTGGGACTACCATATTGATTGGTTATTATTTTTTTTATCCATTTGGCCTGCCCAATGCGGAAAACTATTTTGAACCTATTGGTTCACGCGAACTTCAGGATGATGAGATTGGGCAATTCAATTATGTCTATCACACTTATGAAATAATGGATATTACTGGTGATGAATTTATAGGTTGGGATGTTTCTGAACAGTTGCGTTGGCGATATGGTATAGCTTTTTCATCTTATGCGATGCCGTCAATCGCTATGATCAGCGATAAACATGCAGATAGAGCTAAGTATGCAATGAATTTAATGATTAATAAAATGAAATCGGTGAAAGTGTGGGGAGATTGGATTGCTTATGGAATGGGAGATGATCCCATTTCTGAAGGAAATGTTATGTATAAAGGCCATTTAAACTTGATGTATGGCCTATATCAATTAATGACCGGTAGTGAAGAATTCAGTAAGGAGTATACGTGGCTTACCAATAAGATTATTAATGAAATGCGCCGGCATCATTCAGAAGGAAAACATGAAGGTGCAGACTGTGAGCCTGGAAGGTATTTTGCCCAGTGTAATTCAATTTCCTTATTAAGTCTTAAGATTTACGATAAGTTATATGGAACAAGCTATTCAGATGTGGAAGCCAGATGGACTGTTGATTTTATTAAAAATAAAATGACTGACAAAGAATATGGTTTTTATCTGAAAATGTATAACACAAAGCATGACTTTTGCAATCCGTTACTTTCCGGATATACGAATGGTTGGACAATGACTTTTTTAAGGGTTTATGAACCAGTATACAATGAATCCTTATATAGAATTTGGAAAGAAATTTTCACCCAGGAGATTGGACCTTATGCCTATGTAAGGGAAGATAAAGAAGCAGGCCCATCACCTTTGGCCAGTTTAACGGGTTTGCTGGCTGCTAAGGAATTTGGAGATATAAGATTATTCAGGAAATTGCGCAACTCTATGGATAGAGATATATATCAAAAAACAGATGCTAACCATTATGTGTATAGTTCTATCAATAATCCTATTTACAATGGTCCCATTTTATGGACAAAAGTTCACGTAGGCTGGCAGGCAATATTAGACTATGATTGGGGAAATAATAAACGTTATCAGATACCTGAAACTGATGATATGCGATGGACTGATGTATTAGATACCAAAGCACTGATTATGGATTTATAAATTATATATCATCGAGCACTATTAAAGAAATATCTAGGATTATTAATAAAAAAAGATTTTTCGATGGCATTATTAGGGTAACTTTTTTTTAGTAAAAAAATCATGGATAGCGTTACTATTATTTTATGAATGACAGGATAAAACAAATTAAATACAGTCTGCTCGTTTTAATCTGTTCATTACAGGCCCAGGTTACATCCAGTATCAATGGCTTTGTAAGGGATGAATCAAATGGTGAACCTCTCGGATACGCCAATGTTTTCATTAAAGAGACTGGAATGGGCACAGCATCTGCTATGGATGGTTATTTTATAATTGGTAATGTGCCAGCGGGTAAGTATGAGATTGCTGTTTCTATTATCGGATATGAGATGGTGACTCAACAGATTGAAATTATTTCCGGAGAAAATTTACGTCTCGAGTTCCGGCTGCAGAGAACTGTTATTGCAGGGCAGGCGGTGGATGTTTTTGGTGAAGCTCAGAAAATGCGTCAGATGGTTGAACCCAGCCGTATCACTCTTGATCTTCGCACCCTTGAAACTGCACCGGCATTTATTGAACCTGATCTTTTTCGGACTGTGCAAATGCTCCCTGGGGTCCAGACACTGAATGATTTTTCCAGTGCCCTTTACGTGCGGGGCAGCACGCCAGATCAGAACCTGATCATGCTAGATGGTATTACCGTATATAATCCTTACCACCTTGGTGGTATCTTTTCTACCTTTAACACCGATGCTATCAAGGAAGCAGATTTTCATGCCGGAGGTTTTCCAGCCCGATATGGAGGCCGCATGGGTGCAATCCTAAATGTAGTCAACCGGGAAGGAAATACAGAGAAATTTCAGGGGAATGCTAACATCTCCATTATTTCTAGCAAAGGACTGGCAGAAGGGCCATTGCCGAAGTTTAAAGGTATGAAAGGTTCTTGGATGCTGGCTGGAAGACGAACTTATTTTGATCAGTTTTTTAGACTATTTGTACCTAAAGAAACCTTCGAGTTTCCATATTACTTTTATGATTACCAGGCCAAAGTTAATCTGGATTTGAACAGTGATCACCGATTTACCTACAGCCGCTTTTATGGTGATGATATATTGGAGTTCAGTTATTCGGATACCTATGAAACCTATGATATTCTTGATGATTATAAGCAAAAAAATGAGTCATCTTTTAGTATTGATTGGCCTTGGGGAAACCGTACTAATAGCCTTACATGGCGCTGGCTGATTAGTCCCCAGCTCGTAGCGAAAACATTTGTGGCTAACAGCCGGTACCGCTTTCATTTTGACTTGGGTTTTTCCGATGAAGGTACTTGGACATCAGGACCAGAAACAGGTTCTTACAAGGATGAATTTTCTTTCGAATTTTATGATGTTTTAAATGATAACACTATAGAAGTGGAACTGTCCTGGCATGGGCTAGAAAATCATCAAGTAATGGGAGGAGCACAATTGAAACAGGTCAAATACGACCTTGGAATGGAATTCGAATATTCAAGCTTGGATACAACTCTGTACCTCAAACCATTGCAAATGATGGATACAACAAGGGAAATGTCGATGTTTCTTCAGGATAAATGGAACCTAACACCACGTCTTGCACTTCAATTAGGTGCTAGAATCTCTGATTATTCACTTCATGATAATATATACATTGATCCAAGGTTTGGGCTAAAATATATCCTTAGAGAAGGCCTATCTCTAAAGCTCTCTATAGGGCGATTTCACCAATTCTTGACTATTGTGAACCTTGAAGATGAGAGTTGGCAGATTGTTGATTTCTGGTTGGGCCTTCCAGAAGATCGCCCTGCCTTCTGGGCAGACCATACTATCTTGGGCCTAGAATATTTATCTGGAGATAACTGGCTGTTTCGGGCTGAAACCTATTACAAGCATTTTGAGAACCTGATTACATTGAAGCAGGGCGAACTTTTTCAAGAAGATGAAGATCAGTTACAGTTTACGCCCTTCAATGAGTTTTACGATACTAGGGCTTATGCTTATGGCTTGGAGTTACTGATAAAAAAGACTGCAGGTAAAATTCGAGGCTGGATAGGCTATACCTACGCTGAAACCAATCGACACATTAAAAAGCATGGCTGGTATCAGCCCAAGTATGATCGAACCCATACCTTAAACATAGTTGGAGATCTTGAATTAACGAAAGATGTACATTTTAGTACGTCCCTGCAGGTTGCTAGTGGGCAACCCTTTACACCACCAGTTGGAAGGTACGAGCAATGGTATGCAGATCATAGAGCTTACGGGACCAACTGGGGGTATAGTCCAGGGTTTCTTGTAGAAGATAAAAATTCTGCAAGGCTTTCACCTTATTTTAGGCTGGATGTGGGTCTGAAACAGGATAAAACATTTTTTGGCTGGCCGTACCAACGCTTTCTCCAGTTGGTTAATGTAACCAATCATATAAACCCTCTCACTCATCAGTATCGTAATAAAGTAAATAGGCTAACTCAGGAGACCCTTGGTTTGGAGAGGGCTGAAGTACCGATGTTTCCTTTTTTCTTTACAATGGGCCTTCGAATAGAATTCTAATGCGATACATTTTTCCATTCATTTTTTTTCTATTCTTTTCTTCTTGTTCAATTGTACCTCCAGAGATGGAATGGAAAGATGTGAGTTCTGATCATGATCCAGTCCTGAATATTTTGGGTATAATATCACCAGATTCTTTGGTAACCAGCTTTGTGCAGGTACACCGTTCCCTTGATCTAGAAGAAGCACAAGATACATTGGTTCGTGACACTGTTGGCGGTTATATATATATTAGATATGCTTCCAGATTTGTTGTGCGAAATGCAGAAGTAATTGTCAGATTGGGTGAGAAAGAATACCAATTTGATTACCGGAATTTTGGTATAGAAGATAATGATGCCATATCCCAGGGCGCTTATTTTTATAATGGCGATGATTTAAATCCACAGCCTGGAGAAACCTATACCTTAACAGTAAGCACACCCTCAGGCAAGTCTGCAACAGGTAAAACAATAATTCCACCACTTGCCCAGATTCATAAAGAATTATTGCCGGATAGTTTTGAAGTGAATCAAGATCTGGAGATTAATTGGGGATCATTAGATAACCATAATCAGTTAATAAATGTTGGTAATTATTTGAGCATTTTTAATTATTATTACTATTATAGAGGAGGCCCTTGTGGTATAGCCCAAGAAAAGTTAATAGGCCCCGGGGTTGATAGCTGGATATATCACCGAGAATTCTGTGATGAAAATACTTTTGGTCAGGATTGGGATGAAGATTGGTTGCTTTTACAACTGATGAGCATGGATCAGAATTATTATGACTTTTTTATAAAATTTTCTCAACAAGATCGGGAATACAGCAATCTGTTTATTGGACAGGGTGGTTCGGGTCGTAATTATGGTATAAAAGGTGGTATTGGCGTTTTTGGTTCTGTCACATTTGATCGGACCTTTATTCCGCTTATACAATAAGTATTAGTAATATCCGAAATACAATATAGGATAATGTAATATTATGAGATTAATCTCCTGGAATGTAAACGGTGTCCGCGCAGCGGTGAAAAAGGGTTTCCTGGACTGGCTGGAACATGAACAGCCTGATATCTGCTGCATCCAGGAAACCAAGGCCCACATAGACCAGCTGGGTCCAGAAATACTGGAGGATCACGGCTATAAGGCCTACTGGCACTCGGGGGAGCGTCGGGGCTATAGCGGTGTGGCAACCTTTTGCAGGCAGGAGCCGCTCTTTGTCCAGGAAGGCCTGGGGATAGAAAAATATGATCGGGAAGGCCGTGTCTTGATCACAGAGCACGAGGGATTTTTACTGTATAATATCTATTTTCCGAATGGTCAGAAGGATAGCGACCGACTCCATTATAAACTTGATTTTTACGATGACCTGTTGCCTATTATCAATGAGCAGGTTGAATCAGGAAACAATGTAGTTGTGACCGGGGACTGGAACACCGCCCACCACCCCATAGACTTGGCTAGGCCCAGGGAAAATATCAAAACATCTGGATTTATGCCTATTGAGCGAGAGCGGTTGGACACCTATGTTGACCAGGGTTGGATGGATACCTTTCGTATGTTTCACAGTGAGGGCGAAAGATATTCCTGGTGGAGTTATCGTTTTGGTGCCCGGGAAAGAAACGTGGGCTGGCGGATTGATTATTTCTTTGTGAACCAAGATATGCAGGACCTGTGCCTGGATGGAGATATACATGATGATGTAATGGGTTCAGACCACTGTCCCGTTTCTTTGACGCTTGATCTATAGTTTTCATTTTTCCGCTATGCATATATTAATCATCATTTCCGTATGCGGATATATCTCCGGTATGTTCAACCCCATCATGGAGATCGATGCCATGCAGTATGCTTCGATGAGCAGGGAACTACTACGCGGTGAAAATTTTCTGCATTTACTAGACAATGGTCAGCCATACCTGGATAAACCGCCACTTATATTCTGGGTTACTGCCCTGTTCTTTAAGATCTTTGGTGTTTCTGATTTTGTCTACAGGTTGCCGTCGGTCCTTTTTTCTGTATTGACCATTTATGCTGTGTTTCAATTTGCAAGGCTGTATTATTCCCGGCAAACCGCTCTGATAGCAACACTTATTCTTTCATCCTGTGAAGCTTTTTTTATCATGAATGCCGATGTGCGCTCAGATATGTACATGATTGCTCCCATGATGGTAGCTGTTTGGCAAATCAGTGCCTATTTTAAAAGTGGAGAGTGGTCCAAGCTCCTGATCGGATCGACCGCTGTAGGATTTGCAATGATGGGCAAGGGGCCCTTGGGCATGATGATACCAGTTCTTGTCTTTGGGTTTGACCTATTACTAAAGCGCAAACTGAACCAGGTTTTGGACTTCAAGCTACTGTGGGGACTGGGGGTTGTTGTGCTATGTCTGCTGCCCATGTCTTATGGCCTTTTTACCCAGTTTGGAGCTGCGGGGCTAAAGTTTTTCTATTGGACCCAGAGTTTTGGCCGTATTACCGGAGCCAGCGGCTGGAGCAATGACACAGGTCCGTTCTATTTATTTAATGTATTTCTTTATGCCTTCCTGCCTTGGACGATTCTATTTATACGAGCGTTTTATGCAAGAACGAAAGATCTGATCCGCGA
This sequence comes from uncultured Fidelibacterota bacterium, assembly GCA_913043235.1. Taxonomy (GTDB): domain Bacteria; phylum Fidelibacterota; class Marinisomatia; order Marinisomatales; family UBA1611; genus UBA2134. Next base: position 41,644 of record CAJWLO010000017.1, on the reverse strand, counting down.
AAAGAAGATTCCCCATGATCAAGAAGTAATTTCCTATGCCGGGTTTTTACTGCCACTGGTTATTCTTTCATTTTCTAGTTACAAGTTGCCTCACTATATCTACTTCGCCGTCCCTTTTTCCGCAATTGTTATGGCTAGGGAAATAGAAAGCTGGCTAAAGGATGGAAAACTCTATCCGCGGCTGTTTATTGTGCAGTTGATAATGGGATTTTTCCTGGTTGGTCTGGTATTTAGCATATCATTCTATGCCTTTCCGCTGGATAATTATTTATTGGTGGTTCCTGTGGTTTTACTCTTGGCTGGGATGGGTTACATGCATGTTTTATCCCGTGATAAACTGGTCCAATTTTTCATCCCATCTATCACAGCTACAGTTATAGCAAATTACAGCTTGAATCTTTTTTTTATGGCACCCTTGCTTACCTACCAAGCGCCGTCGCAGGCAGCAGCCTATCTTAAGAAGAAAAATTACAATTCCATGATCCTCTACCTTTACCAGGAACCTAAAAGAGCCAAGAGCCGGTCCTTTAATTATTACCTAGACCAGGAAATAATCTACATCGATGGAGATTTACCAGATAAGGAACTTGGCAAAAGAAATGTTTTTATTTATACTGGTGGTAAAGGGTACAATGCGCTTATAAAACAAAGCTATAAACCAGAGCTTATAGCAGACTTCGACCATTTCCGGGTCAGCAAGTTGAACCAGAACTTTTTGGATAAAAAAAGACGTGCGTCCGTATTAGAAAAAAAATATTTATTGATGTTGACTCCATCCTGATCGGCAGTGAATTTCTATAATGTAATGAGAAATAAATGGACAAGATTGATCAATAATGACTACAATTGAACATTTTCCTTCACTTTCCGTGGTTATTCCGGTCTATAATGAGGAAAACACAATCAACAAAATACTCAATGCGGTGTCCGCACAGGATATGGTTACTGAAATTGTGATTGTGGATGATTGCTCAAAAGATACCAGTGCGGAGAAAATAAAACAGGCTAAAGATCGGTTAAAAAGTGAGAAACCGGATCTGAAGGTAATCTTTCTCCAAAATGAAAAAAATCAAGGTAAGGGCGGTTCTTTAAGAAAAGGTTTCCAGCACACCACAAGTGAGGTAATCGTAATCCAGGATGCGGACCTGGAATATAATCCTCAGGAATACACTACATTGATCCAACCTATCGCTGATCAACAGGCAGATGTTGTATATGGTAGTCGTTTTATTGGTGGTACCCATCGGGTACTGTATTTTTGGCATTATTTAGGCAATAAAATGCTTACCCTGCTCTCCAATATGTTTTCTAATCTGAATCTTACAGATATGGAAACCTGCTATAAAATGTTTCGCAGAGAAATACTGGAAAATATCGAGTTCAAATCAAACCGCTTTGGTTTTGAGCCAGAATTCACGGCGAAAGTGGCCAAGGAGAGGTTGCGCATCTATGAATTGCCTATTTCCTATTATGGACGTACCTATGATGATGGCAAGAAAATAACTTGGAGGGACGGCCTGGCAGCAATTTTTCATATTATCCGTTATAATATATTCGGCTAAACCCATCAACTTTTTATTTAATTCTAGTACATTTATCTTATGGATAATAAAGAAAAAATAAAAAGAAATTGGTTAAAACGTTATACAGGTACGGTACCTGATGATTACGGAAAATGGATTCTGCTTACCAATTTCCAGAATTATGTTGAGAAATTTTCAGAAAAATTTAATGTGCAGGTAAATGGCATCGGTGGCCCCATGACCTCGGCAACGAATGAGAATGGGGTTTCCATTATCAACTTTGGTATCGGCAGTGCCAATGCCGCTACTATTATGGATCTGTTAGCCTGCATCAAACCAAAAGGTGCTTTATTCATGGGAAAATGTGGTGGTCTGAAAAAAACAACAGAGCTAGGTCATTTTATACTACCCACTGCTGCTATTCGCGGAGAAGGAACAAGTGATGATTATTTTCCAAAGGAAGTTCCTGCCATGCCTTCATTTAAATTGCATAAACATGTATCACAGGTTTTGGTTGAAAAAGAATTGGAATATCGTACAGGGGTGATTTATACGACTAATCGACGGGTATGGGAACATGATGAAGTATTCAAAAACTATCTAAAACGCGTACGTGCAATGGGCATTGATATGGAAACAGCAACAATTTTTATAACTGGTTTCGCAAATGGAATTGATCGTGGAGCATTATTATTAGTTTCTGATACACCCATGGTTCCAGAGGGAGTCAAAACAGAAGAATCAGATAAGGAAGTTACCCGGAAATATGTAAGGTTGCATATTGAAATAGGGATTGAGGCTATGACCCGCATTGGTGGCGAAGGAGAAAAGATAAAACACTTTACGTATTAATGTAGTGATCTTATTAATTGGCCTTCAGGTTTATGTTTTCGCACATTAGCTTTCACAGAATAAATTTTATTTCTTATAACATCAAATCCACCCCCACGGCATCGGCGTAAATCATCCCTTTTTTATTAAGAGAAACTGTTGATTCAAGTAAAATAAGAACATTGCTCCATTTTTCCTGGACCGATTCAAGATTTGTATTGAATTGATTTAAATACTTTTCCGGAATTTGAGCCAAATTAATCCCCTCATTCATTCTCAAACCAAAGCCAATCAATTCGTTAGTAAGATTCTTTTGAGTTAATGATTCTTTCATAGAAATCGGTGAATTTCCCGATTCAATCTGATTAATATATCGATCAAGCGATCGGACATTTCCCCAACGACTATTTCCATCAAAACCGTGTGCCGATGGTCCGAAAGCAAGATAGGGTTGTATTCGCCAGTAATGAAGATTATGCTGGCACTCCATTCCTTTTCGGGCAAAGTTGGATATCTCATAAGCTGGGTAACCATTTGATTTGAGGATTCCATGTGTATTTAAAAACCATTCATTTGCTTGATCTTCCTTGGGCATAGAAACCTGTCCTTTCTTCACATATTGGTAAAGTTCTGTCCCCTTTTCTAAAGTTAGTGTATAAGCTGAAATGTGTTCGGGCTTAAGACCAAGCATAAGAAGTAAATCACGTTCCCAAATTTCCCAGGATTGTCCCGGAATAGAATAAATGAGGTCGAAATTTATATTCTCAAATCCTGCAGAACGGGCATTTTCATAGGTCTTAAATACTTGGTCTGTCGAATGGATACGTGTGAGAAATTTTAGCAGGTTGGGCTCAAGGGATTGCACACCCATGGATAATCGGTTGATTCCTAGACTGTGATAATCTTTTAAGCGCTCTAATGGTGCTTCTCCAGGGTTGGTCTCAATGGTAAATTCCTTTATCATCGTCAGGTCGTATTTTCTTTCAAGAGCTTTGATAATGGATTCTATGTAGCTACCTATTAGAAGGCTGGGCGTACCACCACCAATAAATATAGTTTCTAATTTCCAGTTAGAAACATCCATCGAACAAGTTTCTATTTCCTTTACAATTGCATTTATAAACCTTGGAATGGAATTTTCACGATCTGCAATAGAATAAAAATCGCAATAGATACATTTTACCGAGCAAAAAGGAATATGGATATAGATGCCTGCTGATTCCATGAATGAATTTAAGGTGCAGGCCTTAGAATACACTGCCGTTAATCTTTTCATATGGAATAAATGCCTGAATGGGCGAAATTACTAGAATGGTTAAGTAAACAAAGATTCGTCATGAACACTATTGGTGCCAGCTTGAAATACATCGTTGGAAAATGATCTTATCTAATTAATTTTACTACATGTCGCAAAATATTTATACTAGACTCGGGAAATTGGTTCTACCGCATTGGCCGTTACTCATCATTTCTACCGTTTCGGCATTGATTTATGTGGTTTTTAACAGCCTGTCAATCTGGCTCACCGCCTCCTTCTTTAACAATATATTAACAGATTTTGATGTATTGCTTCGCAATCACCAGGAATTATCAGGAAGTATATTAAGTTTAAATGACCAATTCAAATTTTGGACTAATGAACTCATTCTGCGGGATACCCCTAGGGAAACCATTAAAGTACTTTCTCTGACAATTTTCTGTGTTTTCCTGATAAAAAATATTTTTCTTTATATAAAAAATATTTCTCTATCCTATATTCAATTCAATCTGATCACCTTGATTAGGAAAAGGCTGTACAGCCATTTTCATTCTTTATCCTTATCTTTTTTTGATAATAAAAAGAGCGGGGAACTCATATCAATTGTTGTGACAGATGTATCCAATATGCGGGTGGCATTGGGAACCAGTTTTCATAAAATGTTTGTAGAACCGATCAATATAATCACTTTTATTGTATTGCTGTTTATTATCAATCTAAAGCTGGCATTTTATGCCCTTATTATTGTGCCCCTCACATTAGGTGTTATTTTTTGGATCGGCCGCAGCATTCGCAGGAAATCAAGGCGCACAGCCGAACAGATTGCTGGAATTATGGGAATTATTACGGAGATATTGAATTCCATCCGAGTTGTAAAAGCTTTTGGAACTGAAGAGTTTGAGAGAACCCGTTTTAATGAGGAACAAAATCGCTACTACCAGCTTCTTTTCAGACGTGCTAAACTACGTCTTATTGCCTCACCCATTACGGAAATTATAGGCGCTTTTATAGGTGTGATACTTCTCTGGATAGGTGGAATGGATGTATTGGTTCATCATACTATGGAATCGGAGGATTTTATTCGTTTTATATTAATTCTGTTTAGTGTTTTGGGACCAATCAGGCTACTAAGCAATATCAGTGTAGAAATACAAAAAGGCATCGCTTCTGCGGAGCGCGTGTTCAATATATTGGATACTCCACCAGCGATTATTAGCAAACCGGGTGCACCCGAAATGGGTACGTTTTTAAAAGGTATCGAATTCAAAGGGGTTGGGTTTAGTTATGGTGATGGAGATAATGTCTTACGTGACATTACCTTTTCAATACCGAAGGGGAAAGTTGTGGCGCTTGTTGGGCCAAGCGGTGCCGGAAAATCAACGGTGGCTGACCTAGTTAGCAGGTTTTATGATGTGCAGGCAGGAGTGATAGAAATTGACGGGGAGGATATCCGTGATATTAATTTGAGATCCCTAAGAGAAAAAATGGGTATTGTGACTCAGGAAACCATTCTTTTTGATGACACTATTGAATCAAATATCACCTATGGAGTCAATTCTTATACTCAAGAGCAATTAGAGAATGCTGCGAAGGCTGCCAATGCCTATGATTTTATCCATGACCAACTTAACGGGTTCAAAACCATCATTGGTGAAAAAGGTGTTAAACTTTCTGGAGGCCAAAGGCAAAGACTTGCAATTGCCCGAGCTATTTTGCGAAATCCGCCCATCCTTATCCTTGATGAGGCCACATCTTCTCTGGACACTCAGGCAGAGCGGCAGGTGCAGGAAGCACTGATACGTTTAATGAAGGACCGAACGACTCTGGTAATTGCTCATCGTTTATCCACAGTGACCATGGCAGATAAAATTGTCGTCTTTGATCGTGGTGAGATCAAAGAGGAAGGTACCCATCAGGATTTGATCCAGCAGGATGGGCTTTACCGAAACCTTTATCATATCCAGTTAAACTGAATTTTCCCTATTATGAAATCTAAATATATTCAACGTTATAGTATGCTGAAAAGCCGTAGTGCAAAAGATTGGTGGACAGCAACATTTGGAGATCCGGTCAGCTGGATAATCCTTGCAGCAATCGCTGATTGGAAATTGATCAACCCCAATTTATTGACAGTACTTACTTTTCTATCAAAAGTTGCATCTTCGGCACTTATAGCTTTTGGGGACCGATCATTGGTTATAACCGGAGCTATCCTTTTGCAGATTGGGGTACTGTTTGATCATATGGATGGCAACCTTGCTAGATACAGGAATACTACGACTATGAAGGGTGGTTTTATGGATAGAATTCTTGATGGGACCTCAATCTTAATCATTTTTTCCGCATTATCTTGGCATGTATACCTAAATGGTAACTCTGCTTATTATTTGATGTTGGGTCCTTCAACAGCATCTCTTTATTTGATTATTTGTTATATGTATTGGTCTTATGCATTCTATGAGCATAAAAATCTGGGTAAATCTGCAAAAGTAAATCCCGGAGCTAGGGATTTAAAAGAAAGAAAGATCTCTACGCTAAGTTATATTATAGAAGGGCAAAAGAAAATTTTCAATTTCAATCATATAGATTATTACTTCTGGATCAGCTTTTCTATTATACTCAACCAGCCCACTATTGTACTCTGGTTTCTATTTATTATCATAGGGTACAAAGTAATAGATAGATTTAAAATGAGAATGAATCATCTTGATAGATTGGATCAGGGAAAATTACTTTAAATTACTAATTTGAATTCAATTTATTGAATATTAGAACTCTTTCTGGCACTAATCCGGATCACCACTGGGTCATCATCCTGATATATTGCCAACCCATCAGACTCAATAACATTTTCTATTGTAAAACCATAGGACTCAAGTTGATGAATTAAATCATTTTTCCGTAAAAACCTTCTCTTGTGATCTGTTTCATAAATATCTTGCTCTAAAGCATGCCCTTTTCCATATAGACTCGATTTGATAGAACGGCTTTCGGAAAAAAAATAGCCATTGATCGGCAGTATCATGCTCATTATTGCAATCGCTTTTTCTGCCTCTGCTTTGTTTAGTGCGTGTAAAACAAACCGGGCGTAACCATGGTTAATTTCATAAGCAAAATTTTCATTGATGGACAATAGATCTTTGCAAATAAATCTGGGATTAATATTGTCCCCCTTGATTTGATTGATCACTATTTCAGATTGATCTAGAGCATATACCTGGATTCCATGATCAGCAAAAAAAAAGGAATCACGCCCATTGCCACAACCTAATTCAAGGATAGCATCTCCCGTAGAAATCATATTAAGAACATGAATGGCAAAAGATGTTTGTTCCTTTATCCCTAGCTTTTTCGAATAATATTTATTCCAATAACTCTTATTCATGAAAATGATAAAATTGAGAATGCATATATTCGTAAACTATTGTTATCATATCCAAGGTTGCTTTAAGATTGGCAATACCAAATGCAATATGTCTGGTACAATCGTAACCGTGACCTTTAATCAAAACGATACAAAAACGTAGAATGTCTACTAGTGCCCCAATCAAAATCGTATTTGATGTGTATCATTTATACCATTTGCCTCAATTTGATCCGGTGATTGATTTGTTGAAGCATGATAATAGATTTAAAATTATTCTTTCTACATCTTGTAAAATAAAACCGGAAGAAAAATTATTAACAGAAAAAATACTGTCTCGTACAGGGCTACAGGTCGTTTCCGAAAAAGATGAGAAAAAAAGGGCAACCTCCATAAAACGGTTGAATCCCGATATATTCATATGTGGTTGGTCACGCTATGATATAGACAATTTTGTGACCAATAGGACGCTGGTGGGGATGATCTATCATGGTATTGGCGTAAAACCCTCTTACTGGCGGGATAATCATGAACGTCTTGATCTGCGATTTGTGGAAGGGCCTTATAGAATGGAGCAGCTCCGCAGTCATGGCATTGAAACTGACTTAGCGCTCACCGGTTTCATAAAACTGGATCCTTTGTTCAGTGATACTACAATCGATAATCATTCAATAAAAAGGGAATTGGGATTAGATAAAAATAAAAAAACTATCCTTTTTGCCCCAACCTTTTATCCCAGTTCCATTGAACAAATTGGATTAAGGCTGGGCCAGTTCACTAAGGATTATAATGTAATATTAAAACCCCATTTATGGACATATTTCATGGATAAATTTGGAGAAGTAGATCTGAAATCTCAGCGTAACCTATTCTATGAATTAACAAATAAATATGACCATATCAAATTGCTTGCTCCTGAATATTACAATATTATCCCATTTTATCAAATTTCGGACCTGTTGCTGACGGAAGCTAGTAGCACTATTTATGAGATGATTGCATTGGAAAAACCAGTGATTGTAAACCGTTTTTTCAAATTAAAACTGTCTCATTGGTTATTTCGATACCGATTATATCAGAAACGGCTGAACCGGGAAATGAATCAGGATATCGCCAATTTTTGTTTTGAAGCAAAGCGGCCAAAGGATTTGCCCGAAATAATAGAAACGGCCTTAAAAAACAATCATACCCAGTTAGATGCTGTGAAACAATATCAGAGAAAAATGCTCTATAAACTGGATGGAAAGGCCGCAGAGCGAGCTCGGGACGCTATTTTGTCAAGGATATCATAAATTGAGATACCAGTGAAAAAAGTTCTCTTTGAGACCCATCATTTGTATTACTGGACTAACTTTATGCCGATTGTAGAAGAGTTAAAGAATCGTGGAGGTTATACTATCCATGCTTCAATGCCTAGGCGTTCATCTCATGTTCAGCAAACCGTATTAAGTCAGGCTTGCTTTGATATGGACATAGTGTTTGTTAACGCCAATAGTGAACGTGATCGTACCAAGAAAATTATTAGAGAAGCTTACGATGTAATCATTGTAGGTAACGTAGGTCAGTTGAACCAGATTATACTCCCTGAAAAATTAGCGGTCATGGTCTATCATGGAATTGGTCTTAAACAATCCTACTACAGGGATATTGATGACCGTATCAATATAAGAGCTGTAGAATCTGTGGAGCGCTTGCATGAGCTTAAGGAACACGGGCATAATAATCTTGAACTCACTGGGTTCACAAAACTGGATCGGCTATTTACTATAACAAAAGATGAAACCAAATTTATAAAACAGAATCTCAATCTAAACACTGGTAAAAAAACAATTTTATATGCTCCTAGTTTCTATCCTACCTCGATTGAAAAACTTTGCCCACAATTATCTGTTTTATGTGAAGACCATAATATTATAATAAAACTCCATGGTTTCAGCTGGGAGCAGAAACGATTCAAATATCAGAGCATTATGTGTACTGAGTTATCAGAAAAATATGATTCCATAATATTACTACCCAATGAAACCTTTGATATTTTGCCTTATTATAAAATAGCAGATGTATTAATCAGCGATATTTCTTCTACCCTGTTTGAATTTTTACCCCTGAATAAACCGATTATTCAGGCGGAATGTTTTACTTTAAGACTTAAGCATCGGATTTTTCGTCATCGTTTCTTAAAAAAAATTGATATGAAGAGAATGCAAAATGTTGATTTTGCATACAAAATAGTAGACCCGGATGATGTAATCAGTCGGGTTCAATTTTCCCTGGAATTCCCCGATGAAATGAGCAGTTTGCGCCAGAGGGCTCATAATGAGTATTTATACAAACCAGATGGAAAGGCTTCTGCCAGGCTGGTAGATGCCATTGAAGATAATTTAAAATGAATATCGGTGTATATTGCCCGAACTGGATCGGGGATGCAGTGATGTCACTGCCGTTTATCCAGAAACTCCAAGACCAATATCCGGATGGCAAGATCACTATTGTATGTAAGGATTCAGTCGCTCCTATTTTTGATTATCACATCGCTGCTGACAGAATTATTATACTTCCAAAATCATATACCAACGGATTTTTATCTGTTCGCAGCGCAGGGTTATCATTGCGGTCCCTTCATTTGGATGTTTTTTATACCTTAACAGATTCCTTCAGAAGTGCGGCAATTATGTGGTGGTCAGGAGCGAAGAAAAGAGTAGGTTACGACGCCCAGATGCGATCCATATTTTTAACCATGGCTGTTAAATTCCCAAAGGGAAGAATGCATCGTTCCTTGAAATATTTAGCACTTCTTAAAACAGGATCAGAAGCAGATAAAATTCCCAGGATACAATTGACGAATGATGAAGTCGCTTGGGCAAAAAAAGAATTGATTATTTTAGGATTAAAACAGCCGATAGCATTGTTCCCATTCAGTATGGCCAGTTCAAGAACATTACCTAATAATAGAATAAAAAATTGGCTTCATGGGTCCAAAGAAGATTATATCTTATTCGGTAGTAAGAAAGAAATGGACCTGGCTTTTGATCTTATTAATGATTGTAATGATATTTCGATTATATCCATTTGTGGTAAATATAGCCTGCGGGAATCAATTTCCATAATTTCTTTATGTAAATACGCCCTTGCGACCGACAGCGGTTTGGGACACATTTCTGCTGCGATGGGTATACCAACTATTTCCTTTTTTGGTTCAGGGTTTAGCATAATGACAAAACCACTTGGGAGCAAAACAACTATAGTTAATAAAAATGTTTATTGTAGCCCCTGTAGAAAAAATATATGCTATAATAAAAAAGAGCCTTTAGTTTGCCTGCAGGAAATTTCCCGATTAGATGTAGAAAATGCAGTCAGAAATTTGTTAATGAATCCTTAATTTTCGTTCCAATGAAAGCAGTTATACTTGCCGCTGGGGTTTCCCGACGGCTCTATCCCCACACCTACAATATACCAAAATGTCTTTTGGACGTTGCCGGTAGACCTATCATTCATTACCAGTTGGAAGCACTGGAAAATCTGGGCATTGATGATATAATAATGGTCACTGGTTATCATCGTGAAATATTAATGGACCATGTTATCAGCAATTTTCCACGTTTAAATTTCACTTTTCTGATCAACCATCATTATTTTGAAACTAATACTGCCTATTCACTTTATATTGCTCGAGAACAACTTAGATCTGATAGTCAGGTTCTTATGAACGCGGATGTAGTATACCCTATAGAACTACTTCGGCAGATAGTTAATTCGTCTTTTGAAAATGTTTTGGCTGTTGATGTAAAGCCCTGTGGGCGAGAAGAAGTGAAAGTGATTGAAGGAGGCGGGGATAAAATAGTTGATATAGGCAAGGATCTTATAGAAGCCCAGTGCTTGGGTGAATTTATCGGGGTAGCTAAATTATCCCATTCTTTTACGAGTATGTTAGCAAAATCCCTTGCACAATTAATCACCGCTGGAGGGAAAAATGATTATTTTGAGGCCGGTATTCAACCGTTACTTTCAAAAGTAGATGTCCATTTTGAAAATGTATCCAAGTTTCCATGCCTGGAAATAGATTTTGTAGAAGATCTAGAGTCTGCGCGGGACATTTTCAGCAAAAACTAATAATATTGTGATAACAATCAAACCTTTCCAGGGATATTTACCTCCCCCTGAATTGGCGAAAATAGTTTCCTCTCCACCTTATGATATATTATCATCAGAAGAAGCGAGGTTATTTATAAAAAATAATAGTAATTCTTTTTTAAGAGTAATTAAACCTGAATCAGACTTTGAACCAAATCACAAGGTGGATTCTGAAACTCTTCATCTCCATGCTGCAATGAATCTGGAAACATATATGAGAACCGGTAAATTGATTCAAGATCAGCAGCCGTGCTTATATATATATCAGATAGCTAACGCTGGACATACCCAAACGGGAATTATTTCCGCAGTCTCCATTCGGGATTATAATGAAGGTTTTATAAAGAAGCATGAGCATACCCGGCCTGACAAGGAAGATGAAAGGACGATGCATATAGAAATTACCAATGCGAATACAGGTCCAGTTTTTCTCACATTCAGGAATGATAGTGAATTCCAAAATAAAATTTCAGATGTAATACTTCAGCAACCTGATATAATGTTTCAAGCGGAAGATCATAGTAATCATAGATTATGGAGGATTACAAATAAGATAACTATAGATAATCTGATTGCTTATTTTAGCAATATTCCTTCCCTTTACATCGCAGATGGTCACCACCGTGCGGCATCAGCAGCTCGTGTTCAGAAAATAAGGATGCTAGATAACTCCAATCATCATGGGGATGAACCTTATAATTATTTTATGGCTGCTATTTTCCCTCATGATGAGGTTCACATTCTAGGCTATAACCGCGTAGTCAAAGATTTAGGAGGCTTGACTCAAGATCAATTTTTTAAGTTAATCCAACAAAAGTTTACTTTGAAACCCCTTAGCAAAGGGCTAATACCAGTAAATAGACATACTTTTACTATGCACTTCAGAAAAAAATGGTACGAATTGGAAGCGAAAAATAAAATTATTTCTAGTGATTCAGTACTAAGACTTGATGTATCCATTCTGCAAAATCATTTGCTAGAGCCAGTTCTGGGAATAGATGATCCTCGAACAAATAATAGGATTGATTTTGTTGGAGGTATAAGAGGCTTAGATGGATTGGAGATTCGATGCAAATTAGATTCAGAATTAGCTTTCGCGCTTTATCCCGTATCTATTAATGAACTATTGAAAGTTGCAGATGAGAATAAGGTGATGCCGCCAAAGTCTACCTGGTTTGAACCAAAGCTTAGATCGGGGCTTATTGTTCGTTCATTGAATAAAGGCTTCTATAAAAAAATGAATAGTTAAATTCCTGCAACAAAATATTATATATTATTAAGTCTTTACCATGAGTATGTTAAAAAAAGTATTAAGGGGTCAAATATCACTTGTAAGAGATGATATTAAAGCACTTATAGATAAAAGTGGTGACTCTCAAATCAGTAATGTTACGGTTGCTCAGGCTTTTTCTGGTTTAAGAGGAATTAAAGCTTTTGTATGTGATACATCTTCCGTAGATCCGGATAGGGGACTTATCATCCGGGGTATTCCTCTTTTGGATATTACGCATATTCTACCAGAAGAGGTTTTATTCCTGCTGATCGCTGGTAGGTTACCAGATAAAGATGAACTTAATGATTTGCAGCAGGAATTCTCCGCTCATTTGGTGGTTCCTGATTATGTATGGAAGATCCTGAAGGAATTTCCTGAAGATGCCCATCCAATGACAATGTTTAACACAGGAATACTAGCAATGCAAGGTGAGAGTGTATTCCATCAAAAATATGATGCAGGCATGCCAAAAACAGAATACTGGGAGGCCATTTTAGAAGATGGAATTCGTCTCCTGGCGAAGCTCCCGGCCCTTGGAGCAGGTATTTACCGTATGCGCTTCAATAAGGGCGCAAGAATTGCCCCGAATCCAAAACTGGATTGGGCAGGGAATTTTGTTCATATGGTTGGGATTCCGGATGAGAGTGGTGATTTTCATAAACTGATGCAGTTGTATTTGATGCTTCACTGTGATCATGAGGGTGGAAATGTGAGCGCATTTGCATCCCACACTGTAGCCTCTGCATTATCAGATCCATACTATGCAGTATCAGCAGGGCTAAACGGCTTGGCTGGCCCGCTTCATGGTTTGGCAAATCAGGAATGCCTTAATTTTGTACTGCGTATCCGCGATGAATTCAAAGGATCGCCTGACATAGAAAAACTCCGTCAATTTTGCTGGGACCGTTTAAAAAGTGGCAGAGTAATTCCAGGATATGGTCATGCCGTTCTACGCTGTCCGGATCCCCGGTTTACCGCATTTATTGATTTTGGTAAAAAGCATATCCATGATGACGAAATATTTAGTATTGTTACTGGTTTGTTTCATGTTGTCCCTGACGTACTGAAAGAACAGGGAAAGGCAAAAAACCCTTGGCCCAATGTGGATGCGGCATCCGGATCGTTACTTTATTATTACGGCCTACAAGAATATAATTTCTATACTGTACTTTTCAGTATCTCCCGAACCATGGGTATGATTTCCCAAATGGTTTGGGAACGGGCATTGGGTATTCCTATTACACGACCAAAATCCGTAACGACGGACTGGATCAAAAAAACCGTTTAAATACCATGAAGTTTATACCGGTAATCTGGATCGGTCTGATCCTTTTTCACCAGCTATTATACTGCAATGAGACATATCAGTCCGTAAGAGTTTTCAATCCGTCCCCTGCCATCTTCCAGTCCTTGGCCAATGCTGGGATTCCTTTGGATCATATTACCGGCAAGGTCGGTAAATTCATTGATATTGTAGCTTCAAAGAGCCAAGTTGAAAGGTTAGCTAAAGACAATATCACTTTTGAAATAATAATTTCAGATCTTATGTACTACATGCGACTAAGTAATGTTCCTGCTGTATCCAGAGATTTTCCGCTGGGTTCAATGCAGGGAAACTATACCTGGGATGAATTGAACAACCGATTTGATGAATTGCGAGAGTTATATGGATCAATCATTTCTGATCGTCACATCATTGGGCAAACTGTAGAAGGTCGAGATATTTGGGCATTTAAGGTTTCTGATAATCCTGCTGACGATGAACAAGAACCGGAAATATTGTATACTGCCTTGACCCATGCCCGGGAACCGGTGAGTATGATGAATCTATTTTATTTTGTACAAATGATCGGGGAAAATTATGGCTTGGATCCAGAACTTACCTATTTAGTAAATAATCGAGAAATGTGGTTCATACCTGTAATCAACCCGGATGGATATGTTTACAATGAAAGTTATGCACCGGAAGGCGGCGGAATGCATCGTAAAAATAGGCAGGATACTGGCTGCGGTAATGATACCCAGCGCGGTGTGGATCTGAACCGAAATTACAGTTTTGGTTGGGGTGAGAATGATTATGGTTCATCACCAAACCCTTGTAGCGCAACTTATCGAGGAACTAATGCATTCTCAGAATTGGAGACACAAGCAGTTCAGTATTTTATAGAAAACCGGCCGTTAATGAATGTGCTCCATTATCATTCTTTTTCCAATGTTTACATTCATCCCTATGGCGACGGATCCCTTCCCAGTGAAACGGATCTTACAACCTATCGTGAAATTGGTACTGAATTGGCTCGGTTAAATGGTTATGCTGTTGGCACAGGCTATGAAACCATTGGTTATAATGTAAATGGAGATGCTGTTGACTGGACTTATGGAGATCAGGGGTTGATCACATTTACACCTGAAATAGGATCTCATAATGATTATTTCTGGCCATCTGAAGACAGAATTGTGCTTTTGTGTGAGGATCAGTTGCATCCGAACAAGATTTTTTCTTTTGTAGCTGGCAATGATATTGTGCTTCCAGATGTGCAATTTCCAGTTGAAGAGTTTATGCCTAGCGAATCAATCACTGCAGAATTGCATATCCAGAACAGAGGCTTAATGGATTCGGATGGGAATATTTTCATTGCCTTGGAGCCAATTAATTCATTTATTTCCTTGGGGACGGACTCTATTGATATAGGTGAATTGGAAGCACGGAATGATGATGTGGTTGATCTGGTTTTTACGATCTCTACAGATGCATTCCGCGGTATTGAGACCGGATTTATAGCTACCGTATCTGATCTTTCTAGCTATCCTCGGCAGGATACTATCCAATTTTTTATAGGTATTCCGGATGTTATTATTCTCGATGTTTTTGAAATGGAACTGGATAATTGGCAATTAGAGGGAGATTGGGGATTAACGGATATTTCTTTTTCGGGGGATTGGGCATTAAGTGATAGTCCTGGCGGCGATTATGGGAATAACCAATCAACAACTGCGACTCTAATTATTGACTTTGATTTTTCATATTTCCATGGTTTACATGTTTCATATATGGCGCGCTGGGACATTGAGCCATACTATGATTTCGTACAATTTCAAGCATTCATTCCCAATGAAGGCTGGTTCAATCTGGCAGGGGAATATACGACAATGGTTTCTGGGCAAGGAGTTCAACCAAGTAATCCTGGATACCATGGTAACTCTCAGGGTTGGGTTAAGGAAATCATTGATCTGGGACAGTTAGGAGAATTAAATCCTATATCATTTAGATTTATGCAAACATCCGATAATTTTATTAATGGAGATGGTTTTAGTGTAGATAATTTTACAATTACAGGTTACCCATCTGAAATTCAAGGGGATATAAATAGTGATAGTATTTTGGGAATTATGGATGTGATACAGATGGTGGATATAATTCTTTCAATTTTAGAGCCTACTCCTTACCAGATATACATGGGAGACTTGGATGGGAATGGTATTTTAGATCTGTTTGATTTATTCTTATTAACTAACTTGATCATGGAATTTTAATGAGATTATTTTTCTTTTTCATTCCCTTTTTTTCTTTAATACAGGGTCAGTTGACTCTTGAACACATGGAACCAGGGAAGAGAGGTGATAAGTACAGGGCTTGGGTTTATTTTATGGATAAGAATGGATCAACTAAGGCGGATATTTCAGATCAAGCTTGGAAAAGAAGGCTGAAAAATAATATCAAATCAAATAGTCGATGGCTCGATTTAGAAATATCAAATAATTATATCGAGGCACTGAAAAAATTAAATTTAATAGTTCGTCGTCAAAGTCGTTGGCTTAATGCCGTTTCAATCGAAACAGATATTAAAACTCTAAATACTATATTAAAATTTGATTTTGTAAAAAAGATAGACCCTGTAATTGGATTCACTAAAAATAGTACGAATGATACAGTTACTGATGTAGCAGCAATGCAAATATCTGAAAATAATGAGCGTGATTTTGACTATGGTAATTCTTTTGCCCAGATTGAACAAATCAATTGTCATTCAGCCCATGAATCAGGATATTTTGGGCAAGGTGTACGTATTCTTGTACTTGATACTGGTTACAAATTATCTCACTTAGCTTTTCAGGAAATTAATGTGATTGCCCAATATGATTTTATCAATGATGACGAAGAGACTGCAAATGAGACAGAAGATAATGATCTATCAAGTCAACATAGTCATGGTACAAAAATCTTAAGCATAGTTGCAGGCTATTATCCGGGGACAATTATTGGGCCTGCTTTTCAAAGTGAATATTTGTTAGCAAAAACTGAAGATATTTCAAGTGAAACTCCCATAGAAGAAGATAATTATGTAGCTGCTCTAGAATGGGGCGAAAGTCTTGGTGCTGATATCAGTACTTCATCCCTAGGCTATTTAGATTGGTATTCTTATTGCGATATGGATGGCAATACAGCAGTTACAACAAATGCAGTTGATATTGCAGCTAGTCTTGGTATGTTATGTATTACGGCTGCAGGAAACTGGGGCTCAGAGCCACCACCTTCAGACCCTTGTGAAATTCCCGTACAACATTATATTTCTGCTCCCGCAGATGCAGATTCGGTTATTTCCGTTGGTGGAGTAAGTAGTTCAGGAACGATTGCATATTTTTGTTCAAGAGGACCTACATATGATGGTAGAATCAAGCCAGAAGTATGTGCAATGGGAATAGGTGTATGGTGTGCATCTTCTTCGGACGATAATACTTTGATTTCACAAAGCAATGGGACATCTACTGCAGCCCCTTTAATATGTGGGGCAGCAGCAGTTATCATGAGTGCACAACCAACTTGGACGGCGATGAATGTAAGGGATGCATTATTGAATACTGCGTCACAATTTAATAATCCTGATACAATATATGGTTACGGGATTGTGGATGTCATGGCTGCCATTAATTATGGGCAATCCACTGGTTTAGAAACTGGATCTGGTTTTCCAAAGGATTTTCAAATTTCTGCGGCATATCCGAATCCATTTAATCCATCCATATCGGTAGATATTACTGTAGCGGTTGACGGTCATCTAATTGTAGAAGTGCTAGATATTAGTGGTAGAATGATTTCAAAACTCTATGATGGATATATAGTTCATTCAACCAACAAATTAAATTGGGTTCCTAATGGTGTTCCTGCGGGGATTTATTTTATTAAAGCCACCTTAAATGGTTGGTCATATATACAAAAAGTAACCCTTTTGAAATAGAAATAAACCAAGGGAGGAAATACTTGCCTCCTTATGTTAATTTCTCGAAATTGTATCTCGCCTAAACTGTATTCTCAATGATACCCAGACTACATATTAACATTGTGCAAGCCGTATTATTCTCCGGTTTACTTTTTCCTTCAGAATCGGAAGTAAGAGATGTGCGCCCTTTCCCGGTGGACTTAGGCGTATTTGAAGGCCATAAATCCCTGCTATTGACCTGGTCTTATTCTGATACTATCGATGCGAGAACAATAACCATTAAATCCAGGAGTACAATAGATTCAGAATACCGTATCATACAGAAATTGGAACCTGAACGGTCTCGCTATCTCATTCAGAATTGTGAAATTGGTTTGCGCTATTTTTACCTCATTGAAATTGAAGATTATTTGGGTAATCTATATTCTAGTGATAGAGATGTCCCTGTATTCGGTTCCTGCATGCTTGCTCCGGATACGATTCAATTTGATCCGGATATTTCCACCTTAGAGGAATTGATACTGGCTGAAATTTATAACCGTGTCCAAAATATAGACATCACTTTGAAGATTAATCCTATTTTACCTGTTATAACCAGTACAAGGTCTGTAAAAATCGCTTGGTTAGAAGAAATTCCTTTTAATATATTGAAAGATATTGCATTAGAAATTTCAGCCATAGATGAAGTTATGAATCATTCCACTTTTTTAGATTTGATCATAGAAAAAGAAGTGCTTTATCGGAATCAATTCTTACTTACCCCGAATGAATGGCTAAAGAAAATCAAAAATTCATTTTCTTTATTGAATGATAGATGGAAAAATCTCTTCAATGAGTATGAAAAAAGTTTAATGATATTATCCCATATGCCACCTATCCATATTCTGGGTGCAAAACCACTGGAAGATGGCCAGAAAGATATTGTTCTAAAGGTGGTGCATGAGGACCAAGTGGACCTAGATGAATCTTATCTCCTCTATAGAGATGAATATCTAGATCTATCATCCTTTGCAAAGGATAGCTCCGGGTTCATTTCTATTTTTGCACCTATTAACTGGGCATATACTGATTTGATGATAAATGGAATATTTCTTCAGCGGTTTCCGTTATGGATTACACATCCGGTGTGCAACACTATTCAAGGTGATCTTCTTCCTAGTGATGATATATATACCGTAAAAGTGGGGCTTGAACCCGCATCGGCTTGGTTCAACGAAATGATTTGGTCACCAAAAACAATGAAATTAGATCTGGAGGCATCGGGCGTACCAGACTTTGATGAACATTATGCCTTCATATTGGAGAATCAATTTATCTGGGAATTAGATTGGGAACCGGGCTTTGAAATTCAGTACATGGATTCATCGATCCTGTTAGATCAAGCTATCAATTTCCCAGTTTTGTTGTCGTGGAACAAATGGGATGATGATCAATGGGAACCTATTGAATATATGATTTTAGATTCTCTGCCCATGGCCATAAATCGATTCCCGGATGGGAAATCCTGGACTGAGTTAACGTATTCTACGTTAGGCTCTACGAATAACCCCCAATTAGATGATATAAATACAGAATTAATCCCGCAGCTATTTGTTCTATATCAAAATTATCCAAATCCATTCAATGGCTTAACCCGTTTGACTTTTGATCTGCTGGAAGATGCTACAGTTTCATTATATGTAACCGATGCCACTGGACGGGTACGAGATGTTTTTGTAGAAGGTCAGTTCATGACTGGTGGCACATACAATTTCGAGTGGAGTGGTGAAAACAGGTCCACGGGAATTTATTTTTTCACCATCCATGCTCAAGCTGGAAATTTTCCACCGGCTGTCATGAGTCGGAAAATGATCTATCTGAAATAACCCCCCTTTTCCATTTAATCTCTCAGGAGATTTCAGTATTTTTCCACAGGTAAGATGATACGTAACCTGTTTATTTTATTCCTTGCAGCTCTGATTTGGGCCTCCGGCTGTGCTTCCCATCCGGCAATACAGCCTCATCTTGCAGAAGAAGGGAAAACAGAAATGGGATTCAGCTTAGCCTTGGAAAATGTGATCCCCGTTGTCTGGTATCGCCGTGGTTTAAATAAAAATACGGATGTAGGGCTTAGAATTGGTATCCCGTTATCGGGCACAGGAATAGATATTAACCGCGTATTATTCAGGAACGATCGTAAATGGGATATCCTGAATCTGGCTTGGAGTTTTAACCCCAATTCAAATTATGACCTGACATATATGAAGTTTAGTCGAGCCAAAAAAGAAAAAAGAGGAATATTGCCTATTTCATGGTTGGGTTTTAGAATCATGATCATTCCGAATGGTATCCTTCGCCAAGCGGATACAGAAGGTCTTTATAGTTCCAGTACACGTGCCGGTTTGCTGTATGGACGGCAGCTCGGGAAAAAATGGGGTATTGAGTTTGGATATTATCATGATTTTCAGGCAATGCCAATTAGCAAGGTTTTTTCATTTGACTGGGACCCTAATTCGCCAAAAGTTATTAATGAATACGGTGATACCTATGTTAGTTATCCTCCAGTAAATAAAGGTTTCCCATCAGAATATTCACGGTTAACCGGCCTATCCTTTCAGGTCTATATGTATGTGGGTAAAAAATAGTAATCAATTTGTTTTATGCCTGAACTTTCTCTCCGGGATTTTCTAGAGACCCGGGATATCCTTAAATCCAACCGTTACTTAGAAACCAGTCTTGAATCCGATACTAGTATAGTTGAAGCAATTAATGATCTTTTATTCGTTAGTGCTTTGACATCCAGAAATGATAAAATAGGGATCCACCCTGTAGTTTTCATGAATTCTATGAAAAATATTATTGGAGATGACCGGAAAAATCCTTCATTAACTTTATTAAAATTTGCGGTTGATTATGTCTTGGGTTTTGAATTTCGAAAAAATGATCAAAAACTTTTAAATGAATCTCTGCAGGATGGCGCTGGGCTGACTGCTTTTATTGGCGATCTTGAAGATGCCTGCCAGAAAGGCGATTGGGAAAAAGGAAGTCGTTTGGCTGCACATATATTTACTGCTTCAGATAATTCCCGAGGTGTTTTGGATACTATGGCTGAACTTGCTCTACAAGATACGGATCGGAATGTTCTGTTTATCTTTCATTTACTCCGTGCGTTCCAGTTTCAGGCAATCAGAAGAGATAATTGGACCTATACAAAATGCATCCTGGATTATTTAACTGACTCTGTTTTCCCTAATCCTCATGATTTTTCTAAAAAAACACCTATTGATGTGAAAGATGAAATGATCCAATCAGGAGATTTATCTCTTTTTTCTGCTGTTGAAAGGCTGTGGTATGGGGATTATGTCAGGATTCGGGGATACAGACGTGAGTTGAGTCATTGGTGTATCCGGGTTATTGGGTCTGTATCAGATCCGGTTGATAGAAATTTAGATCACTGGCTTGTTAGTGGGAACCATGGTAGAAAATTCATAAAACTGGCTGAGAGCATTGTCGAGAGTGAAAAATCCAAATCTAAAATAGTAAATCAATTGGTAATTTTGGAATCTGTACGAGCACTTTCCAAAACCGCTTCAAAAGAACAATTGGCCATTTTAGGGGCCCGTGTGGATCAACTTGTGAATCATGATTATAGGTAAATATACGTTATACAGCATTGAAACTTCTGAATTTGGTCTCGATGGAGGTTCCATGTTTGGCATTATTCCCAAACCGCTCTGGGAAAAAGAAGCGCCAGCTGATGAAATGAATCGAATCAAGATGGTAACTCGTTCGTTGCTACTTGTAAGTGAAGATAGGAAAGTTCTTATTGATACCGGTAATGGTACGAAGTGGAAAGAGAAATACAGGAATATCTACAATATTGATACCAGTCGCTATAATATAGAGATATCCTTAGCCAAACATGGTTTTTGTGCAGATGATATCACTGATGTTATCTGTACGCACCTGCACTTTGACCATGCTGGAGGAAATACCAAAATTGAGAATGAAACGATAGTTCCCACATTCCCCAACGCCACTTATTGGGTATCTAGAGAAAATTGGGAACTGGCAAACCATCCCAGTCAAAAGGATTCAGGAAGTTTCATGGAGATGGACTGGAAGGTCTTGGCGGAAAATTCAATGACGCAGATCGTTGATGGTAAAGAACCTTTTATTGATAGCATTGATATCTATTTGACTTATGGCCATACCACAGGTCTTATGCATCCGGTTATTTCCGATAATGCCAATACCGTTTTTTACGGCGCTGATCTTTTCCCTATGGCAGCGCACATCCCGATTCCATGGGTTATGGCTTACGATATTCGACCGGTTGTTACAGTACAAGAAAAAGAAGTGTTATTGCCAAAATTTGCGGAGGAGAATTGGATTCTTTTTTTAGAACATGATCCGAACAATCAGGCTTGTACTATTCGCCAGCATGAAAAACATTTTAAAATGAAAGACGTGGTGGCCATCAGTGAATGAGGAAATAAAAAAAGAAAAATTGTTTAAAGATGGATACAAAAATTTTAAAGAGATGAATTATTTTGAAGCCCACGAAGTGTGGGAGGAACTCTGGTCAGATTATTATCTTAAAGATCGAAAATTTGTTCAAGGGCTTATACAGCTTTCAGTTAGTTTTGTTCACTTAGGTAATGGAAATATGAATGGCGCAGTAAGCCAGCTGAAAAAGTGTACAGAAAAATTTGAACAATTCTCCGGTATTCATCGGGAAATCAATGTGCCTTTACTATTGGATCAAATTGAACAAGTCCGAGAAAAATACAATGAATGCAGACATGTGAGTGATTTTGATTGGACTATTGTACCAACATTGGAGTAATTATGCCTGAAGTATTATTGTTTGTGAAAGATTTTGAACTAGGTTCCCGCCTATCAGAGGTTTGCGTGGATCAGAATAGAAATGTTGAATTCAGCGATGAAAAAACTGACCCGAATACATTTCCTACACTTGTGTTACTGGCTATTGTAGATATGGATGAAAAAGTTTTTTCATCGGTGGGATTTGTGGCTGAATTAAAACGCCGCAACATTAAAGTGATCGGGACGATGAAACGTATCAACAATAAGGAACAGTCTAAATTACGTACTGCCGGCTGTGATATTATTTTGCCAAGAGCAAGTCTCATCAAGAATATTCCAAATCTTTTAGAAGAACTTTTGGATTGAAAGAAACTAAATCCAGCAAAAGAAAACGGGCAGCGGAAGTTGTAAATCAACTTTGTCAGGCATATCCAGATTCAGGATGCTCTCTGCAATATAGATCTGCCCACGAGATTTTAGTTGCCACGATCCTATCGGCTCAATGTACTGATCAGCGGGTAAATATTGTGACCAAAAGCCTTTTCTTGAAATATACAAGCCCAGAAGATTTTGCTTATTGTAATGTAAATGAATTATCCAAAGATATTCATTCCTGCGGCTACCATAATCAGAAAGCTAGAAGTATCAAGGGATCCAGTTTAAAAATTGTGGAAGAATATGATGGGAAGATGCCGGATAATCTGGAAGATCTAGTCAAGTTGCCTGGTGTGGGTCGTAAAACAGCAAATTGTGTTTTGGGAGAAATTTATAATATTCCATCTATGGTGATTGATACGCATATGGTACGGATCATGGGCCTTTTAGGTTTTACCAAAGCCAAAGAGCCACAAAAAATTGAATTTGAGATGATGGATATATTTAAAGAAGAGCATTGGATTAAGTTGACCCATATGATCATTGATCATGGTCGTGCTATTTGTATTGCAAGACGGCCACAGTGTGGGGAATGTATTTTGGTAGAATTATGCCCATCATCTCAACTCTAATCCTTTGCTCTGGTCAGTAAAGAACAGTAATTTTTATATCTAATAATATTTGTATTATACAAGTATGCCATATCCAATTATAACTAAAAAATACCATTTTTCTGCATCTCACAAATATGGGAATCCAGATTGGACAGAAGAAAAAAATTGGGAAGTATTTAATAAAGATTACAATACCCACGGGCATAATTATATTTTAGAAGTATCTGTTACAGGCCCTATTGATCCCGGCTCTGGGTGGCTGGTTGATTTGAAAAAATTGAATCAAATCGTGAAAAATAATGTGGTAAATATTTTGGATCACTCTCAAATTGAAGAAGACATTGAATGGTTTAATAGTAAACAGCCATCTTCAGAAAATATTTTGATCTGGGCCTGGGAAGAAATTTCACCAAGACTTGAGAAAGGGAAACTACATCGTTTAAGATTAGTGGAAACTCATTCTATCTATACCGATTTTTATGGACCTAGTCCTGAATGAATTTTAAAGATAGATTTTATTTAATTCTTGCGGGAATCTTTATTGCTTCCCTTGTTAGTTGTAATCTGATTTTTCAGAAATTTTTTACTTGGACACCATTTGGTATTTATACATTTGAAATATCAGTTGGAATCTTACCATATCCCATAACGTTTTTAGCGACCGATTTAATTTCTGAATTATATGGCAAGAAAAAAGCAGACCAAGTTGTCATCTCAGGATTGATTGCCAGTGTCTTTGTTATGATTATTGTTCTAATTGCAAATGCTGCCCCAAGCACAATTTGGTCTCCAGTTGATGATGCCCTTTTTCAAAAAGTTTTTGGACTTCAGGGTATGGCTGTTTTTGCCTCCATGGTTGCCTATCTTTCAGCCCAATTTATTGATGTAAGGATTTTCCATTTCTGGAAAAAACTAACCAAAGGCAAATATCTTTGGCTAAGAAACAATGGCTCAACAATTGTAAGCCAGTTGGTTGATACTGCTGCGGTATTAATACTATTATGCTCAGCTGGCGCGATTGGATGGGATAAATTTTGGCTTTTACTGGAAAACGGATTTTTATTTAAGGTTATTGTAGCCTTATTAGATACGCCTATCATATATGGTTCGATTTATGTATTAAAAGGTAAGATTGATATTGCCCCTTACGATGAGGAATTAAGAAATGATTAATCAAGATAAACTAAAGAAATTAACCTGCTCTCTGTTGAAAGAGATTGGAGAAAACCCTACAAGGGAAGGCCTGATAAAAACGCCCTCCCGGGTAGCGGAATCCTGGAAATATTTTACCAGTGGATACGATCAGAAACTAAAAAATATTGTCAACGATGCAATTTTCAGTGAAGACACTAAAGATATGGTGATTGTAAAGGATATGGAGTTTTTCTCTCTCTGCGAACACCATTTGCTTCCGTTTTTTGGTAAAGCGCATGTGGGCTATATCCCTGACGGGAGAGTGATAGGTCTTTCAAAAATTCCCAGAATCATTGAAATGTATTCCCGCAGACTTCAGGTCCAGGAAAGGTTGACCCGTGAAGTTGCTATTGGAATTCAAGAAATTTTGGAACCAGTTGGCGTGGCCATAGTCGTAGAAGGAAGACATATGTGTATGCAGATGCGTGGTGTGGAAAAACAGAATAGTTTAGCGACAACATCCACCATGTTGGGGAAATTTCGTGATTCGGCCCGTACCCGTTCTGAGTTTATGGCACTAATTAACAGAAATACGGTGTAATGCAAACTTTTGATCTGGCTGTGTTGGGTGCTGGACCCGGCGGATACGTAGCGGCAATCCGCGGGGCGCAACTGGGTATGAAAACCTGTCTTATTGAAAGAGATAGGCTGGGTGGTATCTGCCTCAATTGGGGCTGTATTCCAACTAAAACATTATTGAAGAACGCGGAAGTTTACAACACTATCAGGAATGCGGATAAATATGGGATCAAGGTGGCCCAAATTTCTGTGGATTTTTCTGCAAATGTTAAACGTAGTAGAGATGTATCTAATCGCTTACGCAAGGGTATCGAATTCCTTATGAAGAAAAATAAGATTACCCATATCCATGGCATAGGAAAACTTATATCGAAAACGACCATTAATATTACCCGCGGGAAAAAGAGCGAAAAGGTTAATGCCAAAAAGATAATTATTGCTACTGGAGCCCACACTCGCACCTTCCCAGGATTGGAAATTGATGGGCAAAGAATCATCAGTTCTAGGGAAGCTATGATGGTGGATTCTCCACCAAAAAAATTGATCATTATTGGTTCCGGTTCCATTGGCTGTGAGTTTGCATCTTATTTCAATGAATTCGGGACAGAGATTCACCTTTTGGAAATGTTGGACCGGATCCTGCCTGTAGAGGATGCTGATGTTTCAAATGAAGTAATGAGAAATTTTAAGAATTCCGGAATTAAGATTTACACGAGGACGAAGGTCTCAAGTATCGAAAGGCTAAAAACCAAGGTTAAAGTACATACAGAAAAAACCGGCAATAGTGACATATTAGAAGGGGACCTAGCTTTTTTGGCAACCGGTGTGACTGGAAATATTGAAGAGATAGGTTTAGAGGAGCTGGGAATTGTAACCAATGGCGGTGCTATCACTATTAATGAATACAATCAAACGAATATTCCCAATATTTATGCGATTGGTGATGTATCCGGACCGCCATGGCTGGCCCATGTGGCATCTGCACAAGGTCATGTTTCAGCAGATCATGCGGCAGGCCATGAAACAAAACCGATGGATTTTTCTAATATACCAAGCTGTACTTATTGCCAACCACAAGTAGGATCTATAGGCATGACGGAAGCTCAAGCTAAAGAAGCAGGATATGATGTGAAAGTTGGAAAATTTTCATTCCAGAATAGTGGTAAAGCCATGGCAATAGGTGATACCACTGGTTTCGTAAAATTGGTTTTTGATGAAAAATACGGGGAATTATTAGGTGCTCATATTGTTGGTGGAGAAGCAACTGAACTGATTGCGGAACTGGGTATGGCTAAAGGATTAGAAGCTACTTGGGAGGACATTGCAATGACGGTACATGCACATCCAACATTGTCTGAAGCCATTATGGAAGCGGCATTGGATGCATTTGGATCTGCTATTCATCAATAAAAAATGATTGAAACAAATTTAGATCAAATACTAATCCAAGATCTTGGGCAACGTCCTTATAAGGAAGTGTGGGATTTCCAAAAAGAAATACAGGCGAAACTCATAGCAGGAGAAGTTGAGGATACGCTTTTAATGGTGGAACATGAGCCTGTCTATACGTTAGGTAAAAATGCGAATGAAAATCACCTCCTGCAAAGCCACGATCAGTCTGTGGATGTTTTCAATATTGACCGTGGTGGAGATATTACTTTTCATGGTCCAGGACAGTTGGTAGTGTACCCAATATTAAATCTGTCAAATTATAAAAAAAGTGTGAGCTGGTACATACAAACATTAGAACAAGTTATCATTGATGTTATTTTTGAATTTGAATTAGAAGCAAAAAGAATTGAAGGACTCACAGGTGTTTGGGTTGGTGATGAAAAAATAGCGGCACTCGGAGTGCGGATCAGCCGCTGGGTGACCATGCATGGTTTTTCGATCAATGTCAATACGGATTTGACTTTTTATGATGGAATTATTCCTTGCGGAATTTTTGATTATGGGATCACTTCTATGAAACAATTATTATGCCAGCCGCAAGATATGGAAAAAGTGAAAAAAGTAGTACGTAGTAAATTTTATTCCCATTTCATGTTGCGAGAATCTTAGTGCCCCGGCTACACGGATTTACTAAAAAACAGATTCTCGCTGTGTACGAGAAGATGGTCCTAGCGCGAAAATTGGATAAAAAAATGTTAACCATGTTAAAGCAGGGTAAAAGTTTTTTTCATATGGGAAGTTCAGGACATGAGGCGGCACAGCTGGCCGCCGCCGATGTCATACGCCCTGGACAAGATTGGATTTTCCCCTATTACCGGGATGCTGCTCTTTGTATTGGTCTTGGTATGACAAGTCGCGAGCATTTGTTATCCTCTCTAGCCAGGGCAGATGATCCTAATTCAGGCGGACGACAAATGCCACATCATTATTCACATAAAGATTTGAGAATTGTGAGTCAATCGAGTTCCACGGGTACACAATTCTTACAAGCGGTAGGATGTGCCATGGCCCGAAAAATAGAAAAGACAAAAGAAATAGTTTATGTCTCATCGGGAGAAGGGACTACCTGCCAGGGTGATTATCATGAAGCCTTAAACTGGGCTAGTTTAGTAAAAGCTCCTGTGATTTTCCATATTCAAGATAATGGATATGCGATTAGTACCCATAAGTCTGAACAGATTTCTAGTTCTGTTTTTACTATGGCATCGGGATATAAGAATTTAGTTCGTTACGAAGTAAATGGGACTGATTTCTTTGAAACAAACCTTGCTTTTAAGCAAGCTGTAGAACGAGGACGAAGGGGGAAAGGCCCTTCATTGGTAGTATCTAATGTGGTTCGTTTGTTGTCTCATTCTAGTTCAGATGATCATCGAAAATATCGATCACGTGAAGATTTAGATGAAGATAGAAATCGCGATCCTATAACTATTCTTGAAAATCAATGCACAAAAGAAAATTTTATTTCTTCGAAAGATTTTGAAAAAATTGAAAATGAAATTGATTCCCAAGTGAATCAGGATGCAGATTGGGCAGAGGTGCAAGATCATCCTGATGCCGATACAGCATTAGATCATGTATATAACGGAGATTTTTCAGTAGATGAAACTGATTTTAATACTATTGCAGAAAAAGTTGTAATGATAGATGCTATCAATCATGCTCTGAAAGAAGAAATGGAACGAAATGATAAAATGGTTGTTTATGGCGAAGATGTTGCTGATCCAAAAGGTGGTGTATTTAATGCAACCAGAGGACTCACTGATAAATTTGGTAAAGAACGTGTTTTTAATTCTCCTCTTGCTGAATCATCTATTATTGGTACTGCAATAGGAATGTCGGTGGCAGGTTATAAACCAGTGGTTGAAATTCAATTCGGGGACTATATCTGGACTGCCATGATGCAATTGCGAAATGAAGTAACTACATTACGTTATCGGTCAAATAATGGTTGGAGTTGTCCTATGGTGATTCGGGCTACAGTAGGTGGATACATCCATGGTGGTTTATGCCATAGCCAGTCCATTGAAGGATATTTTATACACATGCCTGGAATCTATTTGGCGTATCCATCCAATGCTGCTGATGCTAAAGGACTTTTGAAAATGGCATGTCAAATGAATGATCCTGTTCTTTTTATGGAGCACAAAGGACTCTATCGCCAAGGATATTCAGTTACGGAAGAACCCGATAAAAATTATATACTACCATTTGGTAAAGCAAGAATTGTTAATGAAGGTAGTGATATTTCCATTATTACTTGGGGTGCTATGGTCCAAAAATCTTTGGATGCTATTAAATCACAGGAATTACCTGAAGGAATTGTTGAGGTAATTGATCTACGCACACTAAATCCATTGGACATAAATACAATAGGAGCATCAATAGAAAAAACCGGTAAAATATTGGTTGTTCACGAGGATAATTTAACCAATGGTCCTGGAGCAGAAATATCCGCGATAATTTCAGACAGATTTTTTGAATTATTGGATGGACCAGTACGCCGAGTTGCCGCCAAGGATGCCCCTATTCCGTTCAATCATTTTTTAGAAGAAGCAATTCTTCCACAGAAAAGTGATATCATTGAAGCGATTATTGATTTAATGGAATATTAATGATAGTGGACATTATAATGCCGAAAATGGGAGAATCCATTATGGAAGGAACCATTTTGGAATGGCGAAAAAAGGTCGGAGATTTTATTGAAAAAGATGAATTATTTCTGGAGATAGGAACAGACAAGGTAGATTCAGAAATTCCTTCTGCTGTATCCGGAATCTTGGTTGAGATTATAGCAATTGAGAATGATGTAGTTGACGTGGGTGGTGTTATTGGTAGAATAGAAACTGATTCAGATAATGAAAAGGAGATAAAACCAGCAGGAAAACAAACTATTGGTTCACAACCTAAAAGAGTGAAAGGATCAATCAAAGAGAAACAAGGTTTAAACCTAGAAAGATCTAATCCTAAAATGAAAAAATTCTTTACCCCTGTGGTTTTAAAAATTGCCCAAGACAAAAATATTTCCCTCCGGGAATTAGAATTGATATCGGGAACAGGTAGGGGAGGCCGCATTACCAAAAAAGACATTTTAAAACACAGTGACTACCGTGGTTCATCCCCAGTAGTTACTCAAGATGTATCGTCCGGTCCTAAGTTACAATCTGAAGGACGGGAATCGTTTGTGAATCGAGATTCTTTTGCTATACCAGGCAAAACGGAAGAAATGCACCATATGAGAAAAATAATCGCTGGACATATGCGGTTCAGCTTGGATACTTCTGCTCATGTCTATGTGATGACAGAAGTGGATATGACACCCATCGTAGATTATGTAAAAATACAAAGCGAACCTTTTCTGAACAGGGAAGGTTTCAACCTAACCTATACACCCTTTATTGCAGATGCTACGGTAAAAACGTTGCAGGATTTTCCGGAGATGAACTCCTCCATATCAGGAACATCCGTTACCTATCATAAAAATATTAATATAGGTCTCGCCGTTGCAATAAAAAATGGACTTATGGTGCCCACCATGCTGAAATGCGAGGAAAAAAATTTTTTGGGACTTTGCAGAGCAGTGAATGATATGGCTACACGGACGCGAAACAAAAAGATATCGCCAGATGAATTATCCAATTCTACCTTTACAATCACCAATTTTGGCATATTCGGTGTAACGGTTGGGACACCCATCATCAATCAACCTAATGTAGGAATTCTCGGTGTTGGTGCGATTAAAAAACAACCAGTAGTGGTTGAATCAGAGAAAGGGGATGGGATTGTTATCCGCAGCATTATGATGATTTCACTGGGCTTTGATCATAGGATGATAGATGGCGCTTGCGGTGCAAAATTTATTGAGCGTCTTCGTCATTATCTTGAAACAGTTGATTTATCCCAGGACTTGTAATGCCAATCGACCACGTTTTAAAATTATACTATGAAACAATCCGGTCCGAGTATCTCCATTACGGATTCTGGGATGAACCAAGTACTGTTAGAATAGAAACGATTACGCTTCAGGAAATAAAAAATGCTCAGGGTCGTTATATTGAACATCTAGCATCCTTTATACCTAAAGAAGTGAATTCTATTATAGACGTAGGATGTGGTATTGGTGGAAATGCGGATTTTTTAACTAAGCAAGGGTACAAAGTAGAAACATTATCACCAGATGATTTTCAAAAATCAATCATTGAAAAAAAATTCAATAATCAAATGACCTTCTATCATTGCAAGTTTGAAAAATTTCAACCTGAAAAACGATATGATCTTATACTAGAAAGTGAAAGTGCCTGTTATATCAACATTGAAAAAGGATTTGAAAAAGCAGGGGAAATACTTCGAGATAGTGGCTATTTACTGGCATCAGATTATTTTGTTTATTATCGAGATGGTTCAAAAAATCTGCACTTAAAATCTTCTCATGATATGGTAAAATATTTGTCTAGTGCAAAGGCGCATGGATTCAAACTAATCAGAGAATACGACCAAACAGACAATACCATGCCAACTTTGGATTATGGAAAATATTTTATTGAACGGTTTATCAATCCAACAATTGAATACAGTGTTTATTCAGCGAAAAAAAAATATCCGAAAATAGCGCCACTGATCGCGAAATTAGTGACTCCAAAATTCGAATCAAAAAAGAACCAACTTGATTTACTTGATAGTAATCAATTTGGAAAATATCGAAGATATATGATTTATCTTTTTCAAAAACAAAATGACTAATACGATTACGAATCCACGAAAACCTAAAATCCGTCTTCATCAAACAGATGGATATAAATTCGTAAACGAAGTTGTTAAGGAAAATCAACTCAATACGGTATGTGAAGAAGCACGCTGTCCTAATATTTATGAATGCTGGGACCGTCGTACTGCCACCATTATGATTTTGGGAGATGTTTGTACCCGGGCCTGCGATTTCTGTGCAGTGCAAACAGGAAAGCCATCCTGGAATGATTCTCTGGAACCATTCCGCACTGCCATGGCAGTGAAAAAAATGAAACTAAATCATGTGGTGATCACTTCTGTGGACCGAGATGATTTGAAAAATGATTATGGTGCCAGGATCTGGTCTGATACAATCAACCAGATTCATCATCATACTCCATGCTGTACGGTGGAGGTTTTAACGCCGGATTTCAAGGGTTATTTACCAGCATTGAAAACAGTCTTTGACGCAAAACCAGAAATTTTTAGTCACAACGTAGAATGCGTTGAGCGAATCAGTAAAAAGGTACGTAGCCAAGCATCTTGGAAGAGAAGCTTGGATGTATTAAAACATTCAGTGGACCATGGATTATATACTAAAACAGGTATGATGCTTGGTTTTGGAGAATCATTTGATGAAGTTGTAGACACGATGAAACAAGTGCGAAACTTGGGAGTGAAAATTTTTACCTTAGGACAATACTTACGGCCAACAAAGAACCATTTTCCGGTAAAGCGGTATATATCAGATCGGGAATTTGCCAATTATAAAAAAGTGGGCTTGGATCTGGGATTTAAAGTTGTTGAATCAGGTTCTCTGGTGCGAAGCTCTTATCGTGCTGATGAACAAGCAAGGGCGAATTTATGAGAAACAGATTATGAGTCTTGGAGATATATTGATCCCATTCTTTAGCATTATAACATGGATTATACAGATATTATAAGATCAAATGTAGAATAGGCCGGAAGTAGATCCGTGAAACCGGTGACAACTAATTTTATGCCTATTGCCCATTTCATAAATGAAAGGAATGAAGATATAGAGGAATGGGCAATAAATAATAAAGGTCCTGTTGAAATAATGCAGGTAACATTCGCTTATCTGGAAAGAACATTTTTAATATCTGCCATGGGTATAGATCGAACCCGCAACAGAAATGAGTAATTGCGCAATATTTTTAGTCACTATTAGTGGACATTTGAATCATATTATTATAAAAAATACAATGTCGGATAAAACCATGATTGGATATAATAAAATGTTGATTCCTTTTGTCTTTTCCATAGTAATTCTATAGAAGTATGACATGTTTGCAGGTTTATTATAGATGGACAGCCGAATAATCATTAGATTAAGTTTGGCATGAAACTTGTTTGAATAGAAAAAATTAATTTTAAGGAATACAGATGACTGATAAAATGTCAGAAAAAGAAATCGAAAATTTTTCCATAGAAAATACAGATCAGTATCCGGTTATGCCGCTAAGGAATACGGTACTTTTTCCGCAACAGGTTATTCCAATCTATATTGGACGTGAGCGCTCCCTGAAACTGATCGATGAACTGGATCCAAAGCGGAAATACATTGTTGTGGTTGCACAGGAGGATGGTTCAATAGAAGACCCGGAGCCTAAGGATCTTTATTCCTATGGAACACTCGCCAACGTACTGAAGGTATTTGATATGCCAGATAACAGTAAATCGGCCATTGTTCAAGGTATTTCAAGGGTCAAAATTTTAGATTATACCAGTGTAGATCCTTATTACAAGGCTGCAATTCATACTCTGGATGATGAGCCCCTTGATAACGAACTCGAAGTAGAAGCATTATCCAGTAATCTTCGGAAATCGTTCTCAGAATTGATGAACGTAGCCCCCAATCTAACTGAAGAGCATACGGGAATGCTAAGCAATATTCAAAAGCCGAACCGATTGACGGACCGAGCTATATCTCTTATGACAGTCCCCAATAAGGAAAAACAAGAAATTCTTGAAGAATTGAATATAAAAAATCGCATTGAAAAAGCACTGACTTTGATTTCTCGGGAAATGCAGCGCATTAAACTGGGCGAAGAGATTCAGTCGGAAGTCCATGATGAAATTGCCAAAACCCAGCGCGAGTATTATCTACGTGAACAAATGAAAACAATTAAAAAAGAGTTAGGCGAGGATGAAGGCAGCGTTGAACTCAAGGAACTAGAAGATAAAATCAAGGCGGCAAAAATGCCTGAAGAAGCAGAAAAAGTAGCCCTGAAAGAGCTGGATCGTTTGTCTCGGATACCAACCCAGTCTCCTGAGTATAATGTTTCCAGAACCTATATTGAATGGTTGGCTGACCTCCCTTGGAGTGATTCAACGGAAGACAGAATTGACTTAAAGGAAGCCCTTAAAATATTAGATGAAGATCATTATGGTTTAGAAAAAGTCAAAGAAAGGATTATCGAGTATCTTGCAGTTCGAAACCTCAAACAGAAAAAAGATCCCAACGGATCTGTTCGTGGACCTATTTTATGTTTTGGTGGTCCACCTGGTGTAGGGAAAACATCTCTCGGCAAATCCATTGCCCGTGCAATGGGACGTGAATTTGTAAGATTATCACTAGGGGGAATTCGGGATGAAGCTGAAATACGGGGTCACCGGCGTACTTATATAGGTGCGCTGCCAGGCCGGATGATCCAAAGTATCAAAAAAGCAGGAAAAAATAACCCTGTTTTCATGCTGGATGAGATCGACAAACTTGGTTCTGATTTTCGTGGTGATCCATCTTCTGCGTTGCTGGAAGTACTGGACCCGGAACAGAATCATTCTTTTAGTGATCATTACCTGGAAGTTGATTTCGATTTAAGTAATGTTATGTTTATTGCTACTGCCAATTACCAAGATGCTATTCCTGTAGCATTACGTGACAGGATGGAAATATTGGATTTCTCTGGCTACATCGAAGACGAGAAAGTCCAAATCGCGAAACGCCATTTGGTCCCAAAACAGGTCGAAGAAAATGGTTTGACAAAAAGTGAGGTTGCCTTCGATTCGGGGTCAATAAAAGAATTGATTCGCTCATATACAAGAGAAGCTGGGGTCCGTAACCTGGAGCGGCAGATTGCTAATGTTTTGCGGAAGGTTGCCCGGAAGCAAGTAGAGGAAAAAACAAAAAAAATAAAAATTACTAAGACGAAAGTCAGTGATTATCTTGGTGCAGCCCGCTTTCACTCTGAACTAGCTGAGCGTGCAACAAAGCCAGGTGTAGTTACCGGTCTGGCTTGGACGGCAGCAGGTGGGGATATTCTCTTCGTAGAATCCACCTTGATGAAAGGAAAAGGAAAACTAATCCTAACAGGACAATTGGGTGATGTAATGAAAGAATCGGCTACCGCAGGGCTAACCTATGTACGGTCGCACGCAGATGATTTTGGTATTGATCCAGATTTTAATGAAACTTCGGATATCCATGTACATGTACCCGCAGGTGCCATCCCAAAGGACGGTCCCTCTGCTGGTGTGAGCATGGTCACTTCCTTGGTATCGCTGCTTGCCAATACAGCGGTCAAAGAAAAGGTCGCCATGACTGGAGAGATCACATTACGTGGAAATGTACTGCCCATCGGTGGAGTGAAAGAAAAAGTTACTGCAGCTCATAGATCAGGTATTAAAGAAGTGATCCTACCAGATTTGAACAGGAAAGACCTTGAGGATGTCCCAGAACACGTTTCTAAAGATTTGAATTTCCATTTTGCTAAAGAAATTCGTGATGTGTTGAAAGTTGCTATACCTGGAATATTGAATGGTCGCAATAAATCAAAAGGCAGTACGGGAACAATAAAAAAATAATGTAAGTTTCGCGCCACTTCTAAAGGGCGATTAGCTCAGTTGGTTAGAGCACTGCGTTTACACCGCAGGTGTCGGGAGTTCGAATCTCTCATCGCCCACTAAGTCAGGTTCGGACTGATATGAGTTTTTATTTATATTAATAGAACAATTCAACTTCCCGATAAACCATACTAAATCATAACCATTAATCAAAAGAATATTAGGCTCAAATTGTTTAACCTAATGATATTTGAAATGTAATATATTTCTTGTTTTCTAGGGGTATTTAGATCAAAATGTTAATAGGAATAATTCACATTATTAGATTGTATACAATTATTATAATTTGATCACTATAATAAAATATTCACCTTTTTAAGGAAACGAGTTCTACCTGTGTTTACGATTTTATGTCCTGGTGCATTTGATTATTTGTTGAATAAAACAGGCAATATGTTTCTTCGCTATCGCCCAGAAGATGTTTGTAGCGTAATAGACCCTGAAAATGCTGGTCAGACCGCACAGGATGTGCTGGGATATGGAGGGGAAATTCCTATTGTTTCGACTTTTTTAGAAGCAAGGGATTATATACCTAATGCTCTAGTCATTGGCAGTGCTCCCCCAGGAGGATTTATAAATGAAGAGTATCGAAAAGAAATCATCTCTGCGATAAAATATGGCTGTGATATTTATAATGGTATGCATCAGTTTTTGAATGACGATCCAGAACTTTCTGCGCTTGCAAGAAAGAATTCGATTACTATAAAAGACTTTCGTTGCCCGCCAAATCCTCCCCATTTTTCTAAAGGTAGTTGGAAAAAACGAAAAGTGAAAGTATTGTTAATTGTAGGAACAGATTGCGATACGGGGAAAATGACCACTGCTTGGGAAATAACGGAGCGATTAAAAAAACGAGGAAAAAATGTACGGTTTTTAGGTACTGGGCAAACTGGTATTATGTTGAGTGGATCCGGAGTGCCTATTGATGCCGTTGTAGCTGACTTTATGGTAGGTGAAATAGAATATGTAATCGACTCATTTGGAGATGAAGTTGATTTAGTAATTATTGAAGGGCAGGGCTCATTGACAAATATGTATTATGCTGGGGTTACACTGGGGCTTATGCATGGTGCTATGCCCGATTATATGGTTATGACTGATGAACCAGGACGGGACTTAGATGTTTTTGATGATCCGATAGCTTCAATTGGTGAAGTTATGGATCTTCATCTTTCATTAATGAAGCATTTCAAATCTTCAAAATTCTTGGGGATAAACTTGCTGACTTTGAAGATGCCTGAAAATTTGGCAATAGAAAAAATTAAAAAAATAGAAGAACAGTATAATTTGCCTGCAACAGATCTAATTCGGTTTGGTGATGGAGAATTAATAAACTCCATTGAAAAAGAATTGTCTTAAGTAGGTTAATCAATTAAACATTATTATTAAATGATTGTTTATCTGATTAATTGTTAAATGTATAATTAGATAAAATGAATATGCCAATTCACAGTGAGATTTTAAAGTCGGAAGAACGTATCCGCCCTTACATTCGTAGGACACCGTTCATCTCATCAGCATCTTTTGCAGAATTAATAGATACAGAAGTGTGGTTTAAACTGGAAAGCTTACAGATAACGGGTTCTTTTAAGGCACGGGGGGCTGTAAATAAACTTCTTTCCCTATCAAATGATAAACGTGAGAATGGTGTAATCTCTGCTTCTACAGGTAATCATGGCGCCGCCGTGGCCTATGGTGCGCAACAGCTGGATATACAGTGTACCATATATGTTCCGAAGGATACATCGTCTACTAAACTTGAAAATATGAATCTATACGGTGCCGAGATTGAGCATTTTGGAAATGACTGTATCGATTGTGAAAAAAAGGCCAGAGATGTATCCAATAAAACAGGGAAAACATATATTTCTCCGTATAATGATCCTTATGTAATTGCTGGGCAAGGTACGGTTGGAGTAGAAATAGAAGACCAAGGTGATAAATTGGATGTTTTAATTCTCTCTATCGGCGGTGGAGGACTTATCAGTGGTATTGCCAGTTATCTAAAATCTACTTGGCCTGATATCCATGTTATTGGTTGCTCTCCAAAAAATTCTGCTGTAATGATCCATTCCATGGAAGCGGGTAAGATTCTAGATATAGAATCAAAACCCACTCTATCGGATGGCACTGCAGGTGGAGTAGAAAAAGATTCCATAACGTTTCCTATTTGTTGCGAGATGATTGATGAATCTGTAATGGTAACGGAAAAAGAAATAAGAAAAGCTATGATCTTGTATATGAAACACGAACACCAGCTTTTGGAAGGAGCAGCGGGCGTAGCTGTAGCTGCCATGTTACAAAAGAAACAGAACCTGAAAGAAAAAAAAGTAGGAGTTGTTATCTGCGGTGGAAATTTTAACCTAAATACATTAAAGGGATTATTATGAAAATTCTGTACTATAAAGAAATAAAAGCATTAGTCAAGGAGCTGGACCTAATACCTCTTATAAAAGAAGGATTTATTGCCTATTCTGAAGGGAGATCAGTTGTGCCCCCAGTGGGAGAACTTAATTTTGATGACCCTCCTGGGGATGTCCATATTAAATACGGATATATTATTGCAGAAGAATTTTATGTTATCAAGATTGCATCAGGTTTTTTCAACAATGATAAGCTGGGCATTCCAAATGGTCAGGGAATGATGCTGCTCTTTAAACAGGAGACCGGGCAATGTGAAGCTATCCTACTGGATGATGCTTATCTTACGGATGTTCGTACTGCTATTGCCGGGGCTATCTGTGCGGACCTATTTGCCATTGAAGTCAATTGTATTGGTATTCTTGGAACTGGTCTTCAGGCCCGAATGCAGGTGCAATATCTAAAAGATATTACACCCTGTCGCCAGGTGTTAGTCTGGGGAAGAAATACAGAAAAAATGGAAATATATCAAACGGATATGGCCAAGGATGGTTTCAAAGTAGACTTTAGTTCATCACCACAAGATGTAGCCAAGGGATGTAACCTAATTATTTCAACCACAGCTTCATCGGAACCACTGCTTACTGGCAGAGATATTCTTCCAGGAACGCATATCACTGCAATGGGTTCTGACACCATTACGAAACAGGAACTTGGAGCGGATATTTTAAAAATTTCTGATCTTGTAATAGCAGATAGTATTGCTCAGTGCAGGGAACGTGGCGAAATTTTTCATGGGTTAAAATCAGGATCAATTAGAGAAGATGAAATCGTGGAACTAGGCAGTATATTAAACGGATCGAAAACTGGTAGAGTAACCGCAGATCAGATCACAGTCTCAGATCTTACCGGGGTTGCTGTTCAAGATATACAGATTGCAGCAGCAGTATATAAATCATATGAGGAAAGTAATAAATGAAATTTGAAATCTTTGAATTAGAGAGAAATCAGTCCCTTTATGAAAATGAAGTTGATTATAACCTGTCAGAGAGTGGGGTTCATCCTTTGGCACTATCGGAGATATTAACCAAAGATGAACAGCGAGAAATATTAAATTTGGAACAATTCTATGGGTATACCAACGGTTCCCCGAACCTACGTTTACGAATTGCTGAGATGTATGGTGATTCTTTTTCCATAGAGAATGTTTTGATTACTTCGGGATCGGCGGAAGCAAATTTCCTATCGGTCATGACCCAATTAGAAGCAGGAGACGAATTAATCTATATGGTACCTAATTATCCCCAGATCTTTAGTCTGGCGCGGAGTTTTGGTATTATATTAAAAGAACTGCCTATTCGAGAAGAATTGGATTGGCAGTGGGACTTAGATGAAGTTAAAGCAATGGTTACAAGTAAAACCAAAATGATCGCAGTATGCAATCCCAATAATCCAACAGGAGCGGTCATGTCTGATGAAGTAATGAACGGAGTGATAGCCATTAGCGAGGAAGCCAACTGTTGGTTGCTTTCTGATGAGGTTTACCGGGGGGCAGAATTGAATGGTATCGAGTGCCGTTCCTTTGCCGGTGCCACGGATAAAACAGTGGTAAATGCTGGTCTTTCTAAAGCATACAGTTTGCCTGGTTTGCGGATGGGTTGGAGTGTAGGATCTAAAGAATATATTAATAGAGCTTGGTCATTCCATGATTATACGGTCATTAATGTCGCCTATTTAAGTGACTGGGTGGCGTCTCGAATCATGACCTACGATAGAAGGATGAAAATATTAAATAGAACTAAAACACACCTGAATCATAATCTAGATATGTTAATCAGATGGGCAGAAAATGTTCCAGGGCTTACAGTAACGCGTCCTCAGGCAGCAGCGATTACGTTTGCACGTCTTAAT
This sequence comes from uncultured Fidelibacterota bacterium, assembly GCA_913043235.1. Taxonomy (GTDB): domain Bacteria; phylum Fidelibacterota; class Marinisomatia; order Marinisomatales; family UBA1611; genus UBA2134. The sequence goes on along the minus strand of CAJWLO010000017.1, from coordinate 2,221 downwards.
ATTGATATGCCTTCCGAAAATTTTGTTTACAAGCTTCGAGATAATTTCAGTGTATTAATTACAGCGGGGAAATGGCACTGCTTGGAGGGTTATGTGCGTATCGGTTATGGGACGCCAGCCGATTACGTACAGAATGGGCTCGACAGGATTGCTGATTTTATAGACTCTCTATAAGCATAGTGTCGAAAGAGGTTCTGTTTTCGATTGTTTTTTGCTATTATTTTTGTCTTGGGGCAGAAAGAAAGTATTCGAGCGGTCGGGCTCCAGACCTGTTTCATTCCGAGTCAATTTCCAAGATTGGGGATAATCCTTTTCCCACTAATCCTATGAATGACCGTGCCTTGGGTTATCTGTTACAGGGCAAGGCGCAAACTGCCCTGTCAAATTATGGGAATTTTATTAACTGGGACGAACACCCAATGGGTGTTTGGGGAGAATATTCTTATTTACCATCCGTGGCATTTTTAGCTGGAGTACCAGGCCAGAAATATTCTTCAAAATATGAATGGAATAATATTGAATACATTGTGGATATGGACGGTAAAACTCTATATGGTATCTGGGAATCAAATGATGCTTATGATGATTGGTTTGTAGATGGAGATACAAACTTTGTTGGAATAATATTTGATGCAGATGAAGATAATGGGCATTGGGAACCAGATAGTATTGCTAAGAAAAAATCTGTGAATCAAATAAATGGACCATATCAATGGGTTATGGATGATTTAAATAGAAAAATAATAATTAGTGTTTCAGAAGCATTGGATCCCAATCATGCTTCTTCGAGAATAGGGTTCATTTATCCCTGGGCACTGCGTCCAGACTTAATTCGCCGTGAAGAACAGTTTGATTTTTATAATTATGGTCCCGATCTGGAAGAATGGACATTAGATGATGAATATTCTTATTTTGGCGCTAATGTAGCAGAATCCTGGCTGACAAGGATCGCGGGCTCTATTAATGGTGAATGGCATGCATCTAGTAAAGCTCGGATAAAAACCCATAATACAGAGGTAACAAACGGAGAATTATTTGGGAATACCTATGTCACTGATCCGGAAGATACATACCCACTTTTAGCTCATAGTGCTTATTCCGACACATGGCCAATTCGATTAAACCCTGAAACAGGTAAAGAAGAATCCTTCTGGCCTGGGTGGTGGGCCCAGGATTATAATACTAACCTTCCTGGCTGTAATCAATCTCGAAAGGATCCCGACTGCTGGGAAAATGTACCTGGAAGATTTGTTTCTGATATGGATGTATATATGGAATTCGATGACCGCTGGGCCCATAGGGGAAATAATGTTAATACTAATAATGAATATGAACAGACTGGATATCCTATGGGTCTGCGCATCATGGCAGAAGGTCATTCCTATGGTGTCTCTTACGCAGAAGATGTCCTATTTGTTACAGTTAAAATTCGCAATGAAAGTGGAGACTGGTGCGCAGAAGATGAATTTGGAAACCCTGTTTTCAATGATTTTGGTGAGCAAAAATGTGGAGAAGGTATGATTATGCCTGATGGTACAAAAATAAATCGAGGAAAAGGATTTGATTACCGGGAAATGACACTAGGGTTTTATTTTGATGCGGACGTTATCGTGGGCGATAAGAGTGGTTATAATCCGGGGATTCACACGAATGACGACGATTTCATGAAATATTACTGGGAAATTTTTGAGCTCAACGATGAGCGCATGCTTATTTCCATGGCCATGGTAGGAGATTATGATGGTTTCAGTGGTGCAGCTGGATATTCCATGGATCCAAATGAACCAAATCCAGCATTATTTAGCATGTATATTTAAATTCTTGATTATATCAATGTTTTTATTCTCCTCAACTCCCCAGCTAACACCTGCTCCATACATATATCCTAAAAAAGATACTGGTAATGGCTGCCAATGCCCATTATCTCCCCAATCAGTATTAAGAAATCCTTCAGATTGAAATTTTAAACCAGCTTCCGCAGCATTTCTTATATTTGCAATTCCTTTATCTGCTAATCCCGTAACACTATTCCAACTACTCGTTCCAGGACAAACATAAACAGGCAAATCTGCTGTTTTATATTTCTCAAGATTTTCCCCAAAAGGATGATCTGCTTCATATCCCCATTCCATTACTACGCTATTTAAAGGAACTTGTTTCAATAATTCTGGGAATTTAATGATTTCATCTCCCCAAAATTGCATAATCTTGCCATGTTTTT
>CAJWLO010000016.1 GCA_913043235.1 uncultured Fidelibacterota bacterium | reverse complement strand
TTCAGATTTTATATAACATTAGAGACCGATTCAGTTCAATTTAATTATTATTAATTGAAAAACCTTGGATTTACGGCGTAATAGTATCTCACTATTATTGAAGTTACTCATATTTGCATTGTCACTTTTATTTAGATTGCTCATTTTTAATTTTAATAAAACGTTCTGCTACCCTAGTTACTAATATTAACTAGATTAAGTTTCGGTAATATCTTTTCAGTCGCCTGGATTTTCGACGCACTCTTGCTTTTGATAGATGAACTATTACGTTTTCTTTAATTGATGGCTGTTTCTAAGCCCACAAGTCTATTGTCATCGCAAAAATACTGATCTTTCGCACTTAAGATATATTTAACGACCTTAACTTTAATTCTGTGTTGTTTCACTCTCGACCTATGACCTTAGCGCCATAAGTCTGGCTGTCTAAATACATTTAATGATATTATCATGGTTAGAAAGGCAAAGTACCCTACGAAATAGGGCCAAATACCTAAACAGAGCATTACCTTCATTAAATAAATTAATAGACGTGATACCTAAATATCTTTCGCAGAAAACTAGCTATATCCAAGTTCGATTGGCATTTCACCACTTAGCATAAGTCATCCAAGATTATTGCAACAATCAATGGTTCGTTCCTCCCATAGAATATTCTTCTATTTTCAAACTGCTCATGCTAAGATCACTTGGTTTCGAGTCTAATTTACATTAACTAAAATTTTCGCACTATTAATACTCGGTTTCCCTACGCCTCTCAGCTTGCTAATATAAATTACTTGCAAATCCATTATACAAAAGGTACCTAATACCCCCTAATAAAAAAAGGATTTAGTGAACTATTAGATAAGAAGAAAAACCAATAAGATATTTTCATTAAAGCAGCCCCACACACATTATAGGACAATAATTTGTAGATTTGGGAAGTATGAAGCAATGTCTATTCATATTTTTATTGGTTGGGTTTGGTGTGTGAGGTACTCATACAGATTTAATTAATGCTTCTTAATATTTTACGCAGCTATACAGATCTTCCTCGTAATATTCATTTACTGTTTCTATTAGAATTTAGTCTCAGTCTTATTCATGTCGCTTTTATTCTTATTCTAAATATTTACCTCAGAAAACAGGGCTTTTCTGATCCTGAAATAGCCTCATTTAATTCATTAAGATTTGTTGGAGCATTAGCATTTGCATTACCACTGGGTATTTATATACGAGGGAAAAAACTCAAGCCGTTTTTTAAGATTGCTTCGTTAGTGGTTCCTCTTACAAGTGCCATGATTATTGAAGCTATCCATTTTTCCATTATCCCATTGATTCAGCTATCTTTTTTATTATGGGGAGTAGGAATGATGCTCATGAGAGTCTGCTCGTTACCATTTATTATAAGAAATACCTCAAACGATAATAGTACTGAGGCATTATCTTTAAGCGCTGCGACGTGGTCCTTGTCCACTATTTTTTCTGGTCTTCTGATTAGTGGCTTAGATTGGATTTCTAATTTGAAAATTATAGATCATATAATAACATTCAATGAGTATAGTATTCTGTGGATAATAACATTAATTGGGATGTGCTCTTACATTTTTTCAAAAAAAATAAATGAAGAATCGAACCAAAATAATGAGAAAAGGAATGATTTATTCTCTTTGCATCGAACTTATGATTGGAAAATTATATTTAAGGCAATATCTCCCTTAATACTAATATCCATCGGTGCAGGTCTTACGATACCATTTGTTAATTTATTCTTTAATTCCGTTTTTGGTTTCAACTCCAGCAATTTTAGTATATTGAGCAGTTTTACCGCAATGCTGGTTTTTACATTTTCTTTACTTGTACCCACACTGAGAAAAAAATATGGTTATTGGATGACAATAGTATTTGTTCAGAGTTTGGCAATTATTTGTTTAGTTATTATGTCTTTAACAGAAATTTATGCTACCCATACTTTTGCAGTGTTCATTGCTGTTTCTGCTTATATTTTTCGTCAACCTTTGATGCATATGGCTCATCCATCTTCTAATGAGTTGATGATGAACTATGTCGGGAAAAATAATCAGGAACTAATAAGTGCATTAAGCTCCAGTCTATGGAGTGCATCATGGTTTATAAGTGCAAAAATATTTGAATGGTTGAGATTGCTTGAATTCAGGTATTTTGAAATTTTTCTTATTACTGCGTTTCTTTATGCAATAGGTGTAATACTATATAGTCTCTTGATAAGAGAACATGAACACAATCAAAAAAGATCCTCTATGGTATTGCCAATAGCTGATGAATTAACTATTGATTAATTGAGCGGGGTTTTTTGTTTGTGGGATGATGGGTAGATTCAAATATGAAAATCCAAATTACATTAACTTCGATTATATTTTTCTTTTTATTGGAAAATGTTATTTGTCAGACTTATCCAGGTACTATGATAAATATTTCTGGAGGAACCTTTACCATGGGAAACAATAACCCGCCTTTTATGTTTGATGATCAAGGACCAGAACGTCTAGTAACCATTAATGATTTTACATTAGGTGAAACAGAAGTATCCAATGCCAATTATGTTATTTTTCTTAACGAGATGGCATCTCTTGAAAATTTAATGATTGAAGAAGGTGTCCCAGGTGATTGGTCAAGTGATTCAACTGAAATAGCTAATGGTCATGCATGGAGTATTATGGCAGATAGTACACTATCAGGATTATGGTCTGGCAAAGTCCTTATTAAATTGAGTGATATTGCTGGTGGTGGCCAGCATCCTTTAAATAGATGTTGGATTGAATTGGATACAACTTCATATATATTTAGCGTTGTTGAAGGTTATGAAAATTGGCCCGCTTCTTGGGTCAACTGGTATGGAGCCATGATGTATGCGGACTATTATGGATTATCATTACCAACCGAAGCCGAATGGGAATATGCGGCAAGAGCAGGACAGCAGTTAGAATATCCTACTAATGATGGAAACCTAAGTTATAGTCAAGCTAATTATGGAACAGGTTTCGGAGGACCAAGTGGTGAAACTTATTTATCTCCAGTAGGAGAATTATTTCCACCAAATCCATTTGGACTGTATAATATGGCAGGAAATGTTTCTGAATGGTGTCTAGATTGGTATGATGCAAATTTTTATCAAACTTGCATTGATAATAATAATAATTTAAATCCTCTTAATGACATTACCCCTGAAGATGTAGAAGTTAAAGTGCTTAGAGGAGGAAGCCATACTTATCCGGGATCTTTTGCAATGAGCAGTCATCGGCTTGACACACCTCCTTTTGTAACTACAGATCATATGGGATTCAGGGTAGCATTAAGAACACAACAACTCAATAGTAAAAAAGAATTACAATTACCAGAAATTATTAATCTCTATCAAAACTACCCTAACCCATTTAATCCAATCACATCATTACGATACAACCTACCAAAAGATGAATTTGTCAATATCACTATTTATGATATGATAGGCAGAATAGTAAAGACACTTGTAAATAGCTCACAGACCGCAGGATATAAGTCAGTTCAATGGAATGCCACCAATGATAGAAATGAGACTGTATCAGCAGGAGTATATCTCTATAGCATTCAAGCAGGAGAATTCAGGAAGACCAAGAAAATGGTGCTGTTAAAGTAATGAAAAAATTACTATATCAAATGTCAATCTATGGAATCTGATTCAAGAGTCGACATCCTGCCTTTAAGATTGAATGATTATGAGAAAATTGTTTTTTTCACCGGTGCAGGTATGTCTGAGGAATCGGGTATCCCAACCTATAGAGGTAAGGGCGGCATCTGGAAACAATATAATTATAAGAATTATGCTTGCCAATCTGCATTTGAACAAAACCCTGAAGATGTTTTGGATTTTCATGAGACACGTCGGAGGATGGCTATCTCTTGTCAGCCTCATTCAGGTCACAAAGTGATTTCCAGAATAGAAAGGGTTCATCCTACTGTATCGGTTATTACCCAAAACATAGATGGCATGCACCAGCGTTCAGGAAGTAAAAATGTCATCGAACTTCATGGAAGTTTATGGCGTGTTCGTTGTACATGCAATGGTTCCAGGGAAGATTTTGGAGAAACTTACAAGCATCGAAAATGTCCTGATTGCGGTAAATGGCTGCGCCCTGACATAATCTGGTTTGAAGATGAATTAAATAGTCATGTTTATACCAGATCTACAAATATCATTAGTGATTCAGACTTGTTTATCAGTATAGGAACGTCCGCAGTTGTATATCCGGCTGCCGGGTTGCCGCTATCAGCAAAGATGCACGGTGCCCGGTGTATTGAGATCAATATTGATTATACAGAAGGGTCTGCGCTTTATCATGACAACTTTATTGGAAAGGCAGGTGAGATCCTTCCACAACTTTTCCCTGATGCTCTATGAGCCAAGGTATTTACACGATAGTTATTACGGGAGCTACAAAGGGATTGGGCAGAGCACTGGCTGAACAATATATCCAACTTGGTCATATGGTAATTGGCTGTGGTCGCAGTGTTAATTCTATTGAATCAATGTCCAATTCCTATCCGGAAAATACAGATTTTCAGGTTGTGGATATATCTGATCACAAGCGGGTCCGTTCCTGGGCCGAAGATGTACTAAATAAGTATGATTCACCAGATTTTTTATTGAATAATGCAGGTATTATAAATAAAAATTCAGCTTTGTGGGATGTGTCGGAACAGGAATTTTCAGATGTGATAGATATCAATATAAAAGGTTCGTATAATACAATCAAGCAATTCGTTCCGAATATGATCAAAGTGGGAAAAGGCACAGTGGTCAATTTCAGTTCTGGCTGGGGTAGAAGCACTTCACCGGAAGTAGCACCTTATTGTAGCAGCAAATGGGCTGTTGAAGGTCTGACCAAATCTCTGGCACAGGAACTACCTGTAGGTATGGTAAGTGTGGCACTGAATCCCGGAGTTATTGATACCGATATGCTGAGATCTTGCTGGAGTGAAAACGCGGGAATGTATGAAAAACCGGAGAGTTGGGCAAAGAGAGCTGCACCTTTTATTTTGAATATTAATCCGAAAGATAATGGGGCATCATTGACTGTTTCTTAATGTAATAAATCCTACCTTCATGGGGTTTTTTGTTTATGGGTTTATAGGTATCTTACTAAGATAAGTATGGAATTTTAATTTTCTATGGAGATGATTGTAATTTAACGATCCGACATTTAATTATTACTTACACCTTAAAGGAGGCCCATAAAATGAAAAATATAGTTTATACTATTACAATTATATTTTCTTTATTAAGCAATACAATTGCTCAGACTGATACGCTAATATTAGAGTGGGAACCAACGGTCAATTATGGGACTGCGGGGCAGAGAACTGTTTTGGTAAATGATACGATGTGGCACATAGGTGGTAGATCTGATTATGGAATCCCATTTGGTTATCATTTTTCCGATTTTTCATTTATTGAATATAAATCGGCCGATGATGATTACTGGAAAATTGATTCAGTAAAAACATTGTTTAGAGTTTTTATTAATGCAGAAAGCTATAATGGGAATATTTATATTTTTGGTGGAAACGGTTACGGAGAATATCCTTATGAGATGGAAATTTTTAATACTTCATCAAAATCTATATCTTTTGGTTCTCCTCTGGCATATCCTCGAAAATCTAGCGGTTCAGTACAATATAACGGTAAAATTTATTTAATAGGCGGCTACGATGGATCACCTAGTGATAGAGTATGTATCTATGATATAAATGCTGATTCATGGTCTGCCGGTACCCCCTTGCCAGTTGCAATGGAGACAGAAGCTGTATATTATGAAGGTAAAATAATCGTAATTGGCGGTTATAGTTATAGTGATGGTGTACGCGATGAAATATTTGAGTATGATATTTCATCTGACAGTTGGAACCAAATCGGTACTACTCCAGCACCAGTTAGTGCCCATAAACTAGCTATATTTCAGGATCAAATATTTGTTATTGGTGATTATGTTAATTTGAATTTATTGTGGAAGTATAATATATCTGACAATAGCTGGGTTGATTATCATTCAAATTATTTTGGTAGACGTCACGCATCAACTGTGATTCATGATAATAAACTTCATATCATTGCTGGGAATTCAAAACTGGATGGTGTTTATCAGAGATATAATATTGTTCAAAGCATTGATTTGAGTCCTCTTCTTACCATTGGGAATACTACCACTTTATCAAATAGTTTTGAACTAAATCAAAATTACCCAAACCCATTTAATCTTACTACCACAATCAATTATAGTATCAATAAAAATGAAAACATTAAAATCGTAATTTTTGATATGCTTGGTAGGCAAGTAAAATCCTTAGTAAATAAAAATAATATTGCTGGTCAGCATCAAGTATTTTGGAATGGGAAAAATGATGCGGGTAAAACTTTGCCTAGTGGACAATATTATTATACGATTGAAATGGATGGTATAACTAAATCAAGAAAAATGATTTTATTAAAGTAATTTCTCAATGATTTTATTTTCACAATATTAAACCCCACATTCGTAGGATTTTTATTTCATATTTAATCCTGCATAATATTTTTATCTATGGCGATTTTGTTCAGGATGAAGAAAGTCCATTGAACCATTTTAAAATATCTTGGAGACAATCATTGGATATGGTGTGCCCCACAGGATACTCTTGGTATAATGGTTGAACCCCTATTCTTTCTAGAGTTGTTTTTGTAGCGCGTCCTAGGGAGATAGACACTACATCGTCTTTTGTCCCATTGCCAATAAATATATTCAACTCACTTAATATATCTTTTTTGATTTCTTCTAAAAATTTACTATTTGGAAGGAACCCACATAATGAAGCTATACCATAAAACATTGCAGGCCTTGTCAGTCCACAAAATAATGCCATAGAAGCACCTTGACTAAATCCCACCAAAAATATTTGAGATGAATCAAGTCCGAATGATTGAATTGATATTTTTATACTTTGGATGATTTTAGTACGGTGCATATATATTTGTTCAGGCTTTGGTAATTGCATTATATTATTATAATCTAGTTCTGCCCAGGCCCAGCCACCAAAACCTGCTGGCACGGTTGCTTCTAAACTTATGCAGGTCCATTCAACAGGAAAAAAATCACTTAAAGCAAAAAGGTCATGCATATTGCTCCCAAAACCATGAAGAAAAAATACGGTTGCTGATTTTGGATGCTGTTTATTGGGAAGCTTTACCAAGTGCTTTAGTGGCAAGCTAATATTATCTACCTTGTTCATTAAACTAAATTGTATCAATTAATAAATAAAGATAAGTAAAAATTAATAATTGTATTCCTAGTTACCCTGGATTTTTTGTTTGTGGAATGATGGGTAGATACATTTCAGTATCTGATTAATAATATGTGAATATCTATAAACCAAAATCGGTAAAATTAATTCTTTGAAAACAATAAAGATTAACAATTATGCTACTACCACCAGATGATATTCAAAAGTCCATTGCAACCTATAATTGGGAGTATGAAGATAATAAAATATCCAAAACATATTCATTTGACACATATATGCAAGGAATTGCTTTCATTCAGAAAATTGCTGAATTGGCTGAGATAAGTAATCATCATCCGGATATATATATTGGTTGGTGTAAAGTAAAAATATCGATTACTTCTCATGATATGAGAGGAGTTACTACAAAATGTGTAAACCTCGCTACTGGTATTGATCATATTATTAATAAATAATTAGTTATATTGAACAGGCCAGATTGCCCGCGGTTTTTAGTCCCTAGAAGGTCGTATTGTCTTATAATCGTTTTTTATTGATTGGATGGATAATCCAATCAGCATTATATAAATCAATAAAAGGCGGTGCGATTTTTTCTGATGCATTTTCTTGAGCCATTTTATAATAAAATCCAATATGGTTTGAATCGGATCCATACATCCTACCATTATTTTTAGTTTTTCCAGACCGTTCACCAATCGCAACCATTTCAAATTCAGTTACCGTTTCAGTCTGAAAATTATATGTTACTTTTCCTAACAATTTTGTTCTTATGCTGTGATCCAATAGATGGGTTGGTGTCCAATCATTCTCACCCAACGACCATTCGCCTTTTGCAACAGAAAATGATTCTCCAGAAATTTCTAGCTCGATAGAAGATTCATTTTTGAGAACCACCTCGGTCATCATTTGATTCATCTTAATCTCATCAGGGGCAAAAGGTAAAGTTTGTCCACGAACATTATCGACCAAATGGAATCGAATTAATCGTTCAGAAATAACAGCTGGAACTTTATTGACAGAGCCTTCTATAAGGTCGTTAGTGATCCACTCTTTCATTTCGGCTTTATTAAACCAAACGTGATCCATATTCCACCTGTCACCGCGATTATCATTAGAGGGTGGATCTGATTTTAAATCAATTTTATAGCCTGTTAAAACCAAGCCGTTTTCAGGATAAGAGTCCTCCCATCGATGAGATGGGATTATAGTATTAGTTGGGTTAATAGAGCGATCTGAAATCGTATTATGATTCCATTTATCCAATCCTTGTTGGATAACAGATAAAACATCATCAGGATTTAGTGAGTTGATTGAATTTAGCAATTCACCTGATGGAGAACATATATAAATTCCCTGTCTAGACCCACCTTCCTTTTGATAGTGACCTTTATTTGCAATAGCTTGAAATATTTTTGCATCTTCATCTTGAATACCCTGAAGCCGCCAAACTTCATCTGTTGCAGGGATAAACTCTTTGGCAATTTGAATTAGTCTTGGATCTGACCAAACGAGCCGCCGGCCCGCTGTACCATTATTTCAGGTACACCCTAAAGGGTGCCCATTCATGACCCACAATAATAATGGTTTTTGCTGAGCTCTAGCTAAGTTTATCCCCTCAGAAAATGTTGTTACCCAAGGTATTTGAGTCCATGCTAATTCCGATGGCAACGGTTGTATATAGCTTTTCCACACATCCCAATTTTCTGAAGTCAATACAAATTGCTTTTTATTAGATTGACATCCTATAAAAAATGCAATTAACAATATTTTTATTAACAAGTAACGAAACATAACAGGAAAATATAATAGGAACAATGATAGAAGGAAATCCCTTCTTATCTTTAAACATTAAAAATTTGCCAAGTATAATTATTAAATCGAAGGAAACGTAAAATGATATGTATTAAAGCTGAAGTTCCAATGGAAATCTGTGAAATTGATGATGAAATAAAAGCTATTTATCATAGTGAAGATACATTTTGTATTTGGATATTTAAGACTCGAACGGATAGAAATAGATTTATGAATGAAACAATTGGTATGATTAAAGATAAAAGAGAAAAATATTTTGAATCGTTTTATGAAGATTGACTTACAAAAAAAGAATATACTCGTTACAGGATCCAGTAGAGGAATAGGCGCAGCCATTTCAAAGGAATTAGGTAAATCTGGTGCAAGAATTGCAATACATTATAAAAGGGAAAGGCAATCAGCTGAAGAAATAGCAAAGATCATTGGTAATAATTCAAAAGTATTTAAAGCGAATTTGCAAGACCCCGATCAATGTGAATTATTATTCAAAAGTGTATTAAAAGAATTTGGTCATATTGATGCAATTGTAAATAATGCAGGAACTGCAATATTGTCACCGTTGAATAATGAAAACTGGGTTAAAGAATGGGATAAAACGATGTCTATCAACTTAAGAGCAGTTGGCATTCTTTGTAAATTAGCAATTCAGCATTTTAAAACTAGAAAATCTGGAAGAATTATAAATATAGCTTCTCGTGCAGCTTTTAGAGGAGATACTGCAGAATATCTAGCTTATGCCGCCTCAAAAGCAGGTGTTGTTTCTTTAAGTAAATCAATAGCAAGGGCCTTTGGGAAAGATGGTATTACTTGTTTTGTGGTAGCACCGGGATGGGTTAAAACTGATATGGCAAATGAATCAATTCAAGAATATGGAGATGAATATATTTTGCAAGGCAATTCACTTGACCGACTTACTGAGCCAGAAGATATTGCACCTATTGTTACATTATTAGCGAGTGGTTTAGCTGACCATGCTACAGGGACAACAATTGATATAAATGCTGCAAGCTATGTTCACTGAAATTTATTTTTTTGTTTTATGGATATTATAAAGGTAAATAAACCCCGGTCGCCCGGGATTTATTGTTTGTGGGGGTGGGAGTTAGATTAGTTGGATAATTTGCCTAATTAGTTCAATTAAAATTGTTTAAAAGGAAATGAATAGTATATTCATCAAAAAATATTTTTTACCCGGATTCATTTTTCAATCGTTGATTATTGGCGGAGGATACGGAACTGGGCGGGAATTGGTTGAATTTTTTCTTACTGCGGGCCCAGTTGCTGGCTTAATGAATATGGTTACTGCTACAATTATTTGGAGTTTTGTTTTGGCAATTTGTTTTGAATTGGCTCGTAGCGGGCGCAATTATGAATATCGTTCATTTATAAAGGTTTTACTTGGTAAAGCATGGACCATTTATGAAGTATTGTACTTGATTGGATTAATTCTGGTTGTTTCTGTTATGGGTTCTGCGTCCGGAGAAATGATCCATGATATATTTGGAATCCCTAATATATTAGGGATAGTTATTATGATGGGGTTGGTTTGTTTGATTGTTTTCTATGGTAGCTCATTAATTGAAAAATTGTTTTCTTTTTGGTCTATAATATTGTACTCAGTATTTGTGATAATGTTTATAGCCGTATTTTTCCGTTTTAGTGACACGATTGGAATGAGTTTTTATAAACAAACCAGTGACACCAGTTGGATAATAGGCGGGATAAAATATTCTGCTTATAATATTGGTCTCGCACCGGCAATTCTCTTTTGTGTGCGACATATTGAAACCCGCAAAGAAGCAATTATTTCAGGTTTGGTTGCCGGTCTAATCGGCATGATTCCAGCTTTTCTGATGTTTCTAGCAATGCTAAGTCAGTATCCTAAAATACTGGATGCATCAGTTCCTGTAAATATAATCTTAAATGCACTGGGCTGGAATTCATTGAAATTTATTTTCCAGATAGTTCTGTTCGGAACATTTATTGAAACTGGAGTAGGTTTAATTCACGGATTTAATGAAAGAATTGTAGCTGTTTATCCGCAATTGACTAATAAATCTCGTTTAGTAATTGGAATAATATTATTAATCACTTCAATTTTTGCAGCAAATTTTATTGGGCTTGTTGGATTAATTTCCAAAGGATACGGTACTCTGACTTGGGGATATCTAATCGTATTTGTAATTCCTGCTCTAACTATAGGGTTATGGAGAATATTATATGATACAGGTGGCAGTCGTCGAGTAAAGACGTAAGATGGTATTGATAGAATAGATTTACCTTTTTTACAATATCAATCCCTATTTACCTGGGGTTTTTTGTTTATCTGAGCATTCTTAATTTCTATTGATGTATATACGAATTGCCGTAATTGTAGTATTGATTTGGTTATCATGGTATATATATACTTTTATAAGGATAAACAAATCAGAGTTATCAGCTATACTGAAAAGAGCAAAATATTTTTACTCAAATCCAATTATTAAACAAACTATAATTGTATCTACTTTAAAATTTATTTATAGAATTATCCGAAAGATATTATTTAAGTTTTGATTAATATTATCACATTATAGCCCCGGTGGTTACCTGGGTGTTTTTGTTAGTGGGAGGATGGGTAGATTTGGATATGGTTAACCGCATTGCGCTATAACTACTATTGATTGGATTGGTTTTGGGACAGAACTTCATTGGATTCATTAGGTGTTAAGCATTCCTTTTGTGACTGGTTTCAGAAAAAATACGATGCAGAAGAATATGCTAATCAAATTTTATTTTATTTAAATGCCATTGAATTAAAGCCTGATTATTCTCATACCTATTTCAATCTAGGGAATGCTTATAATAATGTGACTTCTATTGGATATCATAAAATCTATTTATAGGAACTAATTTTTCGTAATCAATAATTTGTGAATTGATTAAAGAAATATATAAAAATAGAATAAAGAATATTTTCATTTTAAACTAAAGTGAAAAAGTTATTCCTATTTTTTTCTCTCTATTGAATTGTTTTAACTCGCCTGAAATTTTCTGAGATACGGAAGCTACATACTCACCAGATTCCATTATTGCCCTAACTATACCACGATTATCAGCTTGGATTTGTAGGCCACTGTATTTACCATTCTTATATTGAAATAGAAAAACTTTTTTCTTTGGACGGGTTTTAATATAGATACAATTCCCTTCAGAAAAATTTAAATCCAGGCTTGAAAATTTTCTGATATCATAGCTGCCATAATGATAATAGCCAACCTCATTAATCATCAAAAAAATTATATTATTTTCAGTAGAATATTTTATAGTTCCATCTTTTCTTGGACGTGTTGTTAATTCAAAATAGGTTTTATTCTGGCCAACATGGTTATAAAATAATTTTATCTTATCCGCTATTGAAGTATTGCCATCTTTTATGCTAAGTATAACATTATTTCCAAGAGAAATTGATTCTGATATAACTGGAAGTTTGGGTTGGATGAGTTCCCCTTTTAGTTTGATAGGATAAACCATTTTGACTTGAACATAGGGGGATACTGCATGACCTAATGGATGTTTTCCAGGACCAACCGGTTCCGAAAAAATATATTTTTTCCCACCATAGTTTACTGCATTGTCATAGGGACCTGGTATACCTTCCACTCCAATTGATACATGACCAGGAGATTCTAGAAGTGCTATTGATGTCCCAGGAAGTGATAGGTATGTTGCAGCAAAAAGAATTGCCTTTGTATCACAATCTCCCCATGTTTTTTTTAATGCAAGAGGTGGAGGAAATATCCCAGAAATAACTTTATTTTTATAATTATTAGGTGGAATTCCATATGGTATATCTTGACAGAACGACATTAATAATTCGATTGTCTCTCTGGATGATAGAGCATCGGCCTTAGCGGTATTTTTCACTAAGCTGGCCAATCCAGCGACTAAAGGACGGCTGGCATCTACGATGGCAGTGTAATCAGGCATAACCAAATTATTCATCGCATGAAAATAGCCTGCTTTTATTTGTTTGTTACGCTTCGCAATTACTTCTGGACTTAAGACATAGGGCTTATAAATACTTGGTGGGACTCCAAATCGTTTAATTATTTCATCAGATTCTTTTTTTGGCGCAGACCATTTCCAAATATGCGTTTGATTACTTAAGTCTTTAAACTTATAGGTATAATTATAGTAGTTATTATCAGAAGTACTTTTTTGGCTTGTCCAAGCATTTTTTTTGTATCCATTTATTCCATTAAACTCCCCAGGAACTTCATTTAAATATTCTGGTAAAAGAAAATACCTATATATATAAAATAGAATTGTAAACAACGAATAAGGTATTAATAGAAATTTTAAATTCTTCAATTTAGGCTATTCTGGGTTTATTTTTTCCATAGGCGGTGCCACTTCTCCTTGTCGAAGCTCATCACTATTTTTTACCAAACTTAAATCATACCTAACAAACGATGCTATAAAACGACTAACAGATGGTTGAATGAACAGTGTCATCCCCAGAATAACTAACGATAGCATTATGGATACGGCCATATTATTTTTTTTAATTTCCTTTATTTCATCAATGTTGACAGTGGCTTTAAGATATAGCCATGTTGCCGCAAAAAGAACACATATTGAAAGCACTGTGGTTACAAGATAAAAGAAAAGGAAAAAACCAAAAGAAATAAGAATTAGACTAAGGTCCATAGATGCTCTACCTGTTAGCATAGTTTGTAGAGTATTAATGGATGGTAGAATACTCGGTTGAACAAGCATTAGATTACAGACCACAAGGGTCCCAGCAAAAATACCCATGGAAATATTTCCTTTGGCCAGAGAGTTCTCGCTGTCAGATTTCAGCAGTGTCCAATTAAACATCTTATTAACTAGGAATATGGTCAGTAGACCAAAAACCACTGATAAAATCATTTCGTATGATGCAAGGAAAATTATTCGTAAATCCATTTTAAACTCCCTTTTTTTTAATATTAATATATAATAACAGTATATGCATGAAATGTTCTATTTTAGATTTATATATAAAGAATAGCAAGCAATTGGATAAGATGGTTCTGTTAAAATAATTTTACTCTTTTCACAATACTAAGCCCCACATTCGTGGGGTTTTTTGTTTGTGGGAAGATGGGTAGATTAATGTACAATGAAATTGTTGATTATTACTCTACTATTACCAATTTTTATTTCAGCACAGAGCTGGAAAGATATAAAAAAAGCCGCTGGTAAAGTAAATAATGAAATAAAAAACGCTACAAAAAAAGTAAAAACGTTCACTGAAGAAGAAGCCGCATCAGCACTGAAACAAACTCTTAATAAAGGTGTTGAGAATGGTGTAAATATCCTATCTGTAACTGACGGTTTTTATAAAAATGAAAAAGTCAAAATTCCATTTCCGCCTGAAGCTGAAAATATTAAAAAACAACTAAAAAAAATTGGTATGGGAAAGGAGATAGACAAAGTAATACTAAGTATCAATAGAGCAGCAGAAGATGCCATTGTTTCAGCAGGTCCCATTTTTTCTAATGCAATTAAAAAAATGACGCTTGTTGATGCAATTAGTATTGTTAAGGGGCACAATACAGCTGGTACTGACTATCTCTATACACATACGAACTCCGCTCTTATAAATGAATTTAAACCTATTATAAAATCATCATTACAAAAAGTAAATGCTACAAAGTATTGGAAAAGTGTTATGAAGATTTATAATAAAATACCATTTGTTAAAAAAATAAATCCGGATTTAGAATTTTATGTTACACAAAAAACGATTGAAGGGCTATTTAGTGTACTTGCAAAAGAGGAAATTGAAATAAGAAAAAATCCAATAAAAAGGACTACTGATTTACTCAAAAAGGTTTTTGGTAGTTAGTTTATCTGTGTAGCACACTTAGAATCAGTCCTGGTCACCCGGGGCTTTTTGTTTGTTGGATGATGGATAGTAATATTAATGGTAATTTAGTACAATAGATCAGTGATTATTTTATAAATTATATTACTATGAGGATTCTCTATTCTATAATCATTCTATCTTGTTTATCTGCTCAACGTCTTGATCCTTTAGACACTAAAATTGATGAACTTAGAATCATTGTTGAGACTGCTTCCAGAAATGGCCAGCGTATTTTTGTAGATGATTTTACTGGCGCCCATTTGTGCCCTTACTGTGGTTTTGGAAGTTTTGCAATATCTGATTTGTTAGATGAATTTCCGGGGACTTTGATTAGCGCACAGTGGCACTTGAATGCTTATACTGATGAAGAGTCAGATCTCGATGAGTGTATATATAATGGTGCGGTTATTAATTGCTTTGAGGTTCGTGGTGAACCTTACGGATGGAATAATACCATTACTGGTGTACCCTTTGAAGTTTTCAATGGTACTGAAGTCATAATTGGTGCTGCTGATTCAACTACTGCTTATAGTAATTATCTTAATGTTTATCAGAGCTTTATTGGCGCTGATACGCCCTATGTAATATCGATTGCTGGTTTTAAAGATAGTATCAATGTTGATTATGAAATTATTGTGTCCTTAGAAAGCGATATAAGTAATGAAAATCAAAAAGTTCATATTTTTGTGGTTGAAGATAATATTCTGATTCCATGGTTTATATGGGAATGGGTAGACCGCAATGCCAGGAATGTAGTCAGGCATTGGATTACAGCTGGAGATCTGACCATTTCTTCTTCTGGAGAGTCACAGAATTTTTCAGGTTCGTTTACCATTGATGAAGCAGCCTGGAATCCAGATAGTCTCAAGATTATTGCCATAGTTCAGAATGATAACACTTCAGAAATATTTCAGGTTCAAGAAATAAATATAAATGATGTTGACCCAGACCAAGATGGAATTATTAGTCATGATGATAACTGTGTTTTTATTTATAATCCTGATCAGGACGATATAGATAGCGATGGTATGGGTGATGCATGTGATCTTTGCGATAATGAAAACATCTGGGTCTTTGGTAATATCAATGGAGATAGAAATACGGATTCAACTGTGTCTATTGATGTTTTTGATATTTTATCTCTATCGGACCTTGTGCTTTCAACATATCAAGAAGGTTGTGCCTATCAGATTGGTGATATTTCAGGCGATGAAGTAGTAAATAATATTGATGTAATGAGACTTGCTTTAATGATTTTGGAAGGATCAATTTAGCTAAGTCTTTATCCATTGACTGGCAGGATATTATCAGCGCCGGTTACCCGGGGTTTTTTGTTTGCGAAAGAATGGATAGGTATTTATTTACGGAAGGACGGGCGGCGATATGGAACAACTAGTATTAAATATTGTACCGCCCGTTGTGTGTCTTGGTAGTTCTTATAACAAACTTTTTGCCCATTTGTTTCAAAAAAGATTCAACCGAAATCATTTCAATTCAAAATCCTCAATCATAGCAGCAATTCCTTATACCAAATCCCAGCTATATTGGGTTTTCTGTTTTTGGGAATGATGGATTATTGCATTGATATCTTACAAATATTATTGATTTCGTTAAATCTCTTACTTATTATATTGTGAATTAATATAAAAATCATCACTATTAATAATGGGTTATATCTATATGGCGCTTAGTGCTTTCTTTTTTTGTCTTATGACGGTTTTTGTAAAGATTGCAGGGCAAGAATTACCAACAATACAAATTGTGTTTACAAGAGGATTAATTACTCTCATATTTACGTATTTATTAATTAGAAGAAAAAAAATTATTCTTTGGGGAGAAAATCAAAAAATATTAATTCTAAGGGGAATAACCGGTTCAGTTGCACTTTTCTTTGTATACGAAGCTATACAAAGATTTTCACTTTCAGAAGCAACCGTAATACAATATCTCTTTCCTATATTTACTACTCTATTTGCTTCGATTTTAATCTCAGAACAGGTAGGTAAAAGACTTTATTTTGCGATTTTCCTGGGTCTTGGAGGGGTATATATAATTTTAAACTTTCCATTCTTAAATCCAAACGCATCATTCAACAAATTAAATGTCATTATATCGATTATTGGTGCATTATTAACTGGTCTTGCATATGTACTTGTTAGGTTAGCATCAAACATGAAAGAATCGCCTTATGTAATAATGTTTTATTTTCCTCTATTCACTGTACCATTGAGCTTCCCTTTCGCATACACAGGATGGATATCTCCTAGTTTTAATATTTGGATTGTTCTTTTTTTGGTAGGGATTTGTACTCAGTTTGGTCAAACATTTTTAACATTTGGATATAAATCCCTGCCCGCTAGTAAGGCAGCACCAGTTAGCTACATACAAGTACCATTTTCCGCGATAGCAGGCACAATTATTTTTCACGATAATATCTCATATAATTTTATTATTGGTTCAACAATAATATTTTTTGCAATTCTTTTAATAATAAAAAATGGAGATCAACCTGAATAAATTCATTGCTATTGATATCTAACCATGCGGCGGGTTTATTGTTTGTGGGATTGTGATTAGATTTCGGGAGTATGAGGAGTAAAAATGAAGTGTCTATCTTGTTCTCATAAGTGGACAAGGACCAAACTGAGTGAATACGTCAGCCTGTTATCAACATGTCCTAAATGTGGTAGCCGGTTTTTAGCCAGAAACGATATGCTACTTTCAATTTTCAATTATTTTAAAAAATAGTTCATAAATAATTTAATCAACCGCCGTATAGGAGAGGTTTTATATTTTATCAATATTATTCAAATAATATTAAAAATAGAATACGTTCCGTTGGAATATCAATTTTCTAAAATAAGTTTAGGGTAGTATTTTAAAACCCAAAAAGATATCTAGCAGATTACCGCTAACTTTTCATTCCTTAAAAGATCTTTTATTTTCATGCCTTTTATGAGCCCCAAAGCCGTCATATTATATCGTCCCATTGTACTTCTTATTTTCCTGGGACTGGTTTACACTGATATGAAGAGCGGTGATACATTGGTGATTCATCCCATCACTTTCAAAACACCCAGTCCGGAAGGTTGGAATGCTCCATACCGCGTTACTGTATCGTTCCCCAATCAGAATACGACCTGGAATAAGATATGGTTAGTGCAGACCCTGAAATGTGATCCATCAACGAAAGGTGATAAATATGACTGTGGGGAGTGGGATTATATCTGGGATGTATTGTTGCATGTTCCTATGGAAGATACAACTGAGATTTTTAAACTCGGCAGTTATGTGACGCCTTACGGCAAGAGACTGTATCTAGGAGGGGACCAAGGCTGGATTTGGACCTATGATATCACCGATTATGCGCCGCTATTGAAAGGGAATCTGGATCTTACCGTGGGCAATAACCAGGAATTACTGGATTTGAAATTCCTGTTTATTGCTGGCACTCCGGTTCGGGATGTGCTTACAGTGGAAAATATATATTCTCCTGGGGAATTAGATGAGCATTATAGTTATATGTATCGTTATAGTGCCATAGCAAGCGATTCTGTTCTACAGGCAAAAACACTTATTCTTCGACCAGATGCTGAAGGGTATCGTATAAAGGCGATCATATCCGGTCACGGTCATGAGGGGCCTCACAATTGTTGTGAATGGACTGATAAGTGGCATGCTTACTGGCTCAATGGTAATAAGACATTTACTTGGAATATATGGAAAGACTGTGGCAACAATCCTGTGTACCCGCAAGGCGGCACGTGGCCCTACGATCGAGCCGGCTGGTGTCCAGGAACAAAAGTGGACGAATATTCTTTTGAAATCACCGATCTTGTAGACCCTGGAGGAGAAGTTACTATCGATTATAAAATCGAACCGCTAGAGGATGAACGGGAAAATGCGGGCATTTACCGTATGGCTCACCAGCTATTCTCTTATAGTGCTCCTAATTTCTCAATCAATGCAGAATTAAAAGAGATCATTAGCCCCAGTTCTGAGGATAAATATTCGCGTATAAACCCTACCCTATTCGAACCCAGGATTATTGTTTTGAACAGCGGATCTAACGTAATTCGCAATATGGGAATTACCTACGGAATGCTAAATGGCACCCGGTCAACTTATCATTGGCGGGGCCTGATGCTCTTTCTGGAGCAGGCAGAGATTGTACTTCCAATACCTGACTGGTCCGGTCTTAACCAGAATCAAAACTTTGTAGTCGAGATCACAGCGGTAAACGACATACAAGATGACTACTCTCAGGATAATCAACTCATGACCAGGGTACAAATACCCGCTGTGCTACCCGAAGCTTTTACTATTCACCTGCAGACCAATAATTTTGGAAGGGCCAGGGAAAATACACTTACCATCCGCAACCAGGCTGATTCTACAATATTAAAGATGGATAACTTGGAAGATGACCAGTTCTATGAAATACCTATGCATCTGGATGCAGGATTCTATGAGTTATTATTTACCGATCAAAAAGAGGACGGTATAGACCGTCTTTGGTGGATGAGTAATAAGGACTCTGTAGGCAGTAGCGGTAAGTTGCAAATTTTGGGCAGTTACGATTCGGTGTTGGTGGAGTTTCCACCGGATTTTGGTCAGGAGATTCGGTATCCATTCCTGATTGGACAAGTGCCCTAAACTAGAAGTCTCAAACTGACACATTGAATTGAAAAACCCAGTGCTGGTTTTTTATTTCTGGGCAGATTAGTATATTTGGGTATGATAAACAAAAAAATTAATCTTCATGAGAAATTCAAAAAATTTTCTGAACACTGGTCACCAAAAGTGATCGCAGAGATGAATGACTATCAGTTTAAACTTGCAAAAATCAAGGGTGAATTTATCTGGCATAATCACAAAGATACAGATGAGGTATTTATTGTAATTGATGGAAAAATGAAAATTGAATTTCAAAATGGTACTGTCAACTTATCAGAAGGTGAATTGTATGTAGTTCCTGCTGGTTTAGACCATAAACCATATTCAGAAAAAGAATGTCTGATAATGCTTATCGAACCAAAAGGAGTTATTAACACAGGTGATGGAGTTAATGATTTAACTGCTCCTAATGATATCTGGATTTAATATTAAAATATATTCTATTAAAATCAAGCTCTCAAATAGATGTTTTTTATTTGCGCTTAATACAATGTTATGGCAATTTTTCCCATGAGGTTATAGTTTAATTAATATAAAATAGAGGAGAAACCAGAATGGTTATTCAAATAGTGAATTTTAATCTAGAAGGAATTAGTCACGAAGATTATATGGGTGCCGCTGCTGAGGTAGCACCAGCGTTTAGTGATTTAAATGGTTTAGTTTCTAAAGTTTGGCTGTCAGATAAAGAAAATAATGTTTATGGCGGTGTCTACACTTGGGAAAATCACAAATCAATGGAAGATTATCTCAATAGTCAGTTTTATGATGAAGTGCTGGGTAGTAATCCAAGTTTTGTGAATGTTTCCTATAAAGCGTACGATGTGCTGGATGCGCCCACAAAAATTACAAGTGGGTAAAGTGCTTTAGTCAAAATCATCAAACCCTGCTTCAAGCGGGGTTTTTTGTTTATGGGATATTGGATATAATTCTATAATAGTTGTCACATTTAACTAATATTATTTATCAAAACCATTATATTTTAAACAGTTTTGTTATGTGCTCAATTAAGATTAACCTTAGTAATGAATGAAACAGATGATGGTTATGTCGCCTTTTTTAATTTTTGATTCTCATCATTGAGCAATATAATAATGCAAAGTATTAGGCGCAGGGATTTTCTCAAATCAGTCAGTTTACTGAGTTTTATGGTACTGCCCGGCGCGGGTCGTATTCAGGCCCGACCTTTTTTTCTGGAAGAGCCGCAGGACTACACCGGCCGGATCTGTTATAATGAAAATCCCCTGGGTCCCTCTCCAATGGCGCTGCAGGCTCTTAGGGATGAAGCAGCCTTGGCTCATCGGTATCCGGATTGGCAAAACACAAATTTGGAATCAGTCATAGCAGATCATCTTGGGCTAGATACAGAGCAGGTTTGTGTTGGTGCAGGGGCGACAGAAATGATTCAGAAAGTGGCAGATGCCTTTATTGGCCCTGGTGATGAAGTTATTTTGGCGCAACCATCTTACAGTCAAATTGCTACAGAGGCCATTGCCAATGGTGGGGCCGCCGTCTATATCCCCGTGGATGAAAATCATATTATTGACCTTACAGCAATCCTTGCCGCCATTACGGATAATACAAAACTAATTTCTCTTGTGAATCCTAACAATCCTCTGGGAAAAATTATCCATAAAGATGATTTAGCTTCTTTTATGGGTCAAATCCCGGAAGGAATAGCTGTGTGTGTTGACGAAGCATATTTTGAATATGTTGATAACGAGAATTTTGAGAGTGCCATTTCCTATATAAATGAAGGTTATTCAGTTATTGTAGTCCGGACCTTCTCCAAAGTATTTGGTCTTGCTGGGGCCAGGATTGGATACACGTTGGCTTCGGCAGAAATCACTGATCAGATAGAGGGTGTGCAGCTTTACGCCACAGTATCTCGCCCATCTCATGCTGCTGCGATCTCTGCTCTGAATGATTCTGAACATGTGAATGCTACCCTAAATTTGAATGCTGCATCAAAAACTATGCTATATACTGGTTTTACGAATTTAGGATTGGATTATATACCATCAGAGACGAGTTTTATAATGGTCGATTGCGGTGTAAATGCAGAACAGGTTGTTGAAACACTCGCTGATCAGGGTTTTAATGTACGAACTGGATGGGATATGCCTCAGCATATCCGAGTATCCACTGGACTTCTGATAGAGATGGAAGGTTTTTTAACAACTCTGGGCATGGCTTTGGATACCACTGGTGAAATAACAAGTACTCAACCCATTTCTCCTGGGATTACAAGTTTATACCCAAATCCTTTCAATGAAAACTGTCACATCCGTATCGTGACTCGGATAACAGAAAAGGTATCATTAGTGATTTATGATGCCCAGGGGCGCAGGGTGCGTACACTGGTTAATCAAAGACTAAATCCCGGTGTTCACAATTTTTCATGGGATGGGAAAAATACTCTGAACAAAACTGTCTCTTCCGGTGTATATATGCTCAATATGATCCAGGGGGGATTTGCATCTACCCGATCAATTAAATTATTAAAATAAACTGGGATGTTATCTAATCTGATATAAATATTTCTGTCAGAAATCCAGTAATCATCTGTGGAAAAGCTGTAGGAACAAGAATACTATCATTAAGGGTAGTATCAGATAATGCATAGCTAATCGTTCTTTCGCAGTATTTTCAAGCCATCGTTATTCCCTGTCATTTCCCAGCGCACCAGTTCTACAGGAATATTTCCGGTATTATTAAAGATCTGAAAAAAATCTTTCATCACAAATTTCTCCCCTTTTTCTTCCAGCTTTTGTGACCATTCAGTAATGAGTCTTTCAATCAAATATTTTCCGGTTATATAACAGGTGCCATAGCCAGGCTGGCGCAGATAAAGGTGCTGCTCAAATTGTAACAAATGAGGTTCCCGCTTCATCCAACCTCGGGGTGTCCATTTTACATGCACCTGGCTAGCTTCCGCCATAGATATTTCATTGGCGTGAGCGTAGAGTGAGCCAAGTCCCCGGGCAGCACGCTGAGCAATCATGATCCAGACAATCTCTCTGGAGCGGGGGCTATCCTCATAAAGTCCAGCGTGCATGAACATTTCTTCCACGCCGGTTGCAATGCCTTCGTTCTTGGAATCAAAAATATTGTAGAGCAGCGGTCCACTACGGACAGGACTTTCGTGTGGTTCGTCCCGCATCTGGGCCAGATCAAACCAGTGGATAAAATGGCAGTAAAGGGGCACAGGGTCGTAATGCATACCGATCAAAAAGAAATTACGCTTATCATTTGGAACAAATTCACCCATATGTTCCCTAAGGGCAGGTTCCATATTTGGTTTGATCGGCATGATCTGTTTTTCTTTTAGGAAATTCATAAAACGCTTTACACCGTTCTCCGTAAGTTGGGCGAATTCTTCCGGTGTATTGGCAGCTTTCATGGGCGGTAGGTCCCGATTACGATGTTCCTCCAATTTGAGAGAAGACCAAGCTCGGTCTAGTTCACGTTGTAAAAGTTGCACCTCCTTTTCCCAGGTCAGGGGCAACAGGTGAACATTTTGCTGATACCAGGTATAGTTTTTTTTCCCGATCCCTGAAGGGCCGGTTTTATCCAAAGCCTGCTTTTCTAGCCAAGATGTGAAATCTGCTGTAGCTATTTGTGCGTCTTTTATTGCAGCGGCAAGTTCCGATTGATGATTAAAAGGCATAGTTTTTTCGGTAATCCTGTCCAGATTCTTGGTTTGTTCTTTAAAATTTTCAATACTGGCAATCCACAGATCCCGAGCATTACCAGTTAGATTTCCACGGGCCTGATTAAGCAGTGGTGAGATAACCTTCAGATCTTTGGATAAACGATTTTCTTCATCAATACTAAGCGGAAACCGATAAGACCAGAACTCTAGAGTGGCATGATTAGTCGGGCCTTCATGGGCTGGGACATCGCTTTGATGCATCCAGACAGTCTGGTAAAAAGCGGGATCCCGAACCCAAGGCTTAAGGATTCGATAGTTAAAGTCATATCCATTCATTTCTGCCCGGGTGATATACCAGTCAACTTGGAAGGGAATGGGCCAGTCGCCAATTTCGATTTTGTTCAGGCGCGTTTCCAGTTCCTGGAATATCTGGTGATCCTTGGCGAAACGTTTTGCTGTATAATCCGGCGCACCATTCAATAGAGAAGGATTTTCGAACTTTCGCCAATCGCTGAATAAATGGATAAATTCCTCATAGCCGGGAGGATTAGCGTGATTTTTTGCTTCGATGGAGGCGCTGCTCACAATCAACGTGAAACAGACTGCGCCGGTTGTACAGGGATTAAATGCCATGGTAGCTTTTCTTTGCTGCTGATTGAGCCCGTTAGTTGACCGGGTTTCCAATTTATGTAAAACATGGGCAAAATTAGTATATAAAGATAAATAAAGTTCAAAGACTATTTTCGTCAATAAAAAAATATCAAGATTACCTATCTATTTGAATGGTCTTTTTACAGTACTCAAGATGGAAGTAGATTTGAATAGTGATTTAATACTAGATACAAAATGAATTTTCTCCTTTTCAGGCTGATCAGTACCGCTTTTGATATAATCCAGCTATTAATTATTATCCGTGTGATTTTAAGCTGGGTACCCCATAATCCCTATAGCCAGTGGGTACGCCTGTTGAATGATACTACTGAACCAGTACTGAAACCTATCCGGGAGGCGATCCCGATTACATCCATGGGCGTAGATTTTTCTCCAATTGTGGCTTTTATTCTCCTAGGTTTCCTAAAGAAAGTACTCCTTTCCTTGATTTGAAATAGGTCCAATCTTCTTCAAATGCTGAGGATGTTAATAGGGTATAATTTTAGAATTAATATTGAAAATTTCACCTAGATTTACCTCGGCAATTCTACTAAATTGAACAGATAGTTCTTTTAGAATGATTTTTATTGAGGCCGTAACGCATTTGGGAGAGATCAGCGTTCTAAGCATATTTACCATATTCTAAGATCTTCCATGGTTGAATACTGCTATTCAATTATTTTCAAAATTCCGATATATATAAAATAATTACATTATCTAATAAAATGTCTCATTATGAAACATTTAAAAATAATGTATCGTTATGTTACGAAATGCATACTTGAAACTGTAATTACATTATAGTAATTATTGACGAGAAAAAATAAAGATTAGATTTTTTTTATTTTGGCATGATTATTGTGGTGTCTTACACATAGAATCTTTAAGTAAGTCTAAAAAGACGAAGAATATTTGATGAAAAGAGAACGAAAATTGAATATGGAATTAAAAAATTTAATCTCTAGATATTTAGCATTTTCTATTTTTACTATTGGATTTGTATTCACTGATTCATCTCGAGAAAAAGTGATTAGAGATAATAATGGAATGATATTAGATGGACAGATAGAACAAACTGTCTCCCAACCAACATTCATGGATAACTTTCGAGATGGAGAGCATCCTGCCCAGAATAATAATATTACGTCTTTTAATACAACCAATAACAATGCTGAATATGTCGATATAATTTCCCTTTCAAGGGATGGTGGGACAACATATCAGTTCACTAACTGTGGGCAATCAGGCAGATATGGTCCCAGTCAATCACAAGCAAATAGTGCTTATTCAGGAACAAATCTAGAAGGAACTGTAACAGTCGCAAGTGGAATACAAACTTGGACAGTTCCTTCAACAGGTATCTATAGAATTGAAGCTATAGGAGCGGCCGGTGGTACCCAATTATATTCATCTGACTATCATGGAGGCGAAGGGGCTTCAATGAGTGGAGATTTTTCTTTGACGCAAGGTGATATATTAAAAATTATAGTTGGGCAAAAAGGTGAAAATACACGAGCTACTAATCAAGATAATGCTGCACCTGGTGGCGGAGGCGGTAGTTTCATCTGGATATCTGGTACAAATAATTTATTAATTGCTGCTGGCGGAGGTGGCGGTGGTGGAAGAAATAATAGTACTAGAATACATGCAAATATCACAACAAGCGGAGACGGCGGAAATCAATTGTCAAATGGTGGTACTAATGGAAATGGTGGTAGATCTAATCATGGTGGCTGGAGCTATTGGGCTGGCGGTGGTGCAGGATGGTTAACAAATGGCACTGCGGGTAATAATAGTACTAATTACAATGCAAGTACTGTAGGATATGGATCAGCAGGAGGAGGTTTAAGACCTCTGCAGGGTGGTACTGGAGGTATACGCTATAATGATGGTCATGATGAAGGCGGTGATGGCGGTTTCGGCGGCGGCGGCGGTGGTGGTTCCGATAATATGGGCGCAGGTGGCGGAGGCGGTTACTCTGGTGGCGGTGGCGACCGTGGCTCATATGGAAATCAAGCTGGCGGTGGTGCAGGATCATATAACAGTGGAAATAATCAAATTAATTCTGAAAATGTGAGTACAGGAAATGGTTGGGTAAATATTATAAGTTCTTCTGCACCATCAAATACCGCTCCCACAGTCACAGCACAATCCGTAACAGGAAACGAAGATACTGCACAAACAATTGTCTTAGCTGGAAATGATATTGACGGCGATGCCTTGACTTATACATTGGCAACTAATCCAACCAATGGTACTGCGACTTTAAATGGGGCCAATGTTTCTTATACACCTAATGCAAATTATCATGGTAATGATAGTTTTACCTTTAAAGTATCAGATGGAGAATTAACATCAGAATCAGCAACAGTAAATATTACTATAATACCAGTAAATGATGCCCCTATTGCTACCGCACAATCTGCATCAAGTAATGAGGATTTGGCAAAAACAATTACGCTTGCAGGAAGTGACGTTGAAGGCAATGCCCTGACTTATGTTTTGGCATCTAGCCCACAATATGGTACTGCGAGTTTAAATAGTGGTAGTGCTCCAGTAACCCACAGCACTTCAAACTTTTTAGATCCAAGTGGCATTAACGTCCAGTTGTCCCTTTCAAGTACACGTTGGGAAGGAAGTAGTGCTTGGATGAATAACGGTATATATGTTGGACCCCATGTTGCAGTTCAACCAACTGGCTTGAGCACTCCTGATGGGGATAACTATTTCATACGTAACAATTATGGTCAATCCAGTTCCAAATATGCTGTAACTAAAGCCAATAATAATATTATTAGGAGTTCTGATCGCGGGGATATTGTATTCACTATCGATTGGGCTGCCAATACAACTCTCGGCGCTAGATTTGTTGCCATAGTTGACGGCACATGGTATGCCAGTGGTCAGTTTGGAATGGCTGATGATGATCATGGAGGTATGAACCAAAGCCAAGTCACGGATTGGGAAGTGGATGTTAGTGTAAACGTAGACTCTGACAACTGGTATGTGTCTTTGGCGGGTGCGCCCAATGGTTATGACTGGAGAGATGGGGTCCAATGGAACGCCAACCCGGTTTCGGGCGGAGGTCTACCAGCTGGTGATATCACTCAATATGGGATAGCCTGGCTCCATACTGGAAATGGTGATTATGGTGCTGTGGACAATTTCCGGGTCATCAATAATGGTGGGGGAACTGGTGCCGAAGTGACCTATACTCCCAATGCAAATTACCATGGTACTGATAGTTTTACTTTTACAGCATCAGATGGAGAATTAACATCAGAACCAGCTACAGTAAATATTACTATAGCACCAGTAAATGATCCTCCAACAATTACTTCTCAACATGTAATTGAAATTAATCAAGGTGTCAACTATAGTTATACAATTCAGACTCATGATATAGATGGAGATGTGGTAACCGTATCATCTACCAGCCCAAGTTGGCTGACAATAAACAATAACACTCTTTCAGGTGTCCCGGGATCTGATGATGTGGGTCTGCACGATGTGACTCTGACCGCCAATGATGGTAATGGTGGAACATCCACACAAACTTTTTCCATAACTGCCAATGCGACCAAGATCACTATTAGTGGTGAGACTGGCTTCCGTATGATTTCCAGCCCAGTATCTGGTAAAATCTATGGAGACTTATTAGAAGAGCTTTATACCCAAGGCATGCCAGGTTCAGATAATCCTGATGCAGATCCCAATATATGGACGTGGAACGATAACAGTTGGCAGGTAGTTCCTAATTTAGACACCACAACTTACTACGCGGGAACTGGTATTTTAGTGTACGCATTCGCCGATGCCAATTTTGATGGTATTGAGGATGATTTCCCACTGGATTTAAGCATTGACTCTGCTCAGGTAAGCAATGATATAGATATACCTATCGCTACCGGGGAATGGAAACTTGTAGGTAATCCCTATGGTGTGGCTATGGATATTCCTAATATGACCGAAAGAAATAAAAATGAACATAATGTACGACCGGCGATACATGTATATGATGCTCAGGAAAAAAAGTATAAAGCGCATAATGGTACAATCGGTGAAGGGATTCTGGCAACAGGTCGCTTGGCTCCTTTTCGTGCTTTTTGGGTACATTCTCCACCTCAAAGTAGATTCAGGTTTAAAAGAAGTGACCGGAGAAGATTTGGTAGCGGTAATGGTCGTACTACTGCAGATTCAACTGGCAGCGCTCTTATCGTTTTTAACACTGCTGACCGTTCCAGTTCAGCACACATGAGTTTCAATCTTTATGGGGAAGTGGAACGGGATGCTGCTGATGCTTTACGTTTGATGTCCCATTCTCGTGATAATCATCTAATCAGTATGTTTTATATGAATGATGAGGCTCTGGCCATCAATAATCTCCCCTATGACTTTAATGCGGATATTGCTTTGGATTTGGATGTAATGATGCTTGCTGGCACAGATGAAGGATTTGAGACTATACCAGAAGATATTACCGTGAGCTGGAATTTTTCAGAACTTCCTCCAGGCATATCGATGATGCTCATGGATAATATAACTCATGAAGTTATTAATATGCATGAGAATAATTCGTATAGCCTTATCTTGGAGCCCAAAGGTGGGTTTGTAAACAACATCAATATGATATCCGCCTATCCCAGTGTAGGTGAATCTAGGTTTACGATCTTTATGTCTTCGGCTACTGCTGGCCAAGACTCTGAGGAACCTGAACTTCAGGTAGAAACTTTTTCTCTGAAACCGGCATATCCCAATCCATTTAATCCCAGTACTACGATACGCTATAGTATACCTGAGACCGGATCAATATTGATAAAAGTGTATGATTTATCTGGTCGGGAAGTCAGTACTCTGGTGGACCGGGTGATGCCTCCAGGTTATCATAGTTTATCCTGGAACCCAGATTATAGGTCATCAGCTGGTATTTACATTATCCAGTTAATTAGTGGAAAAGAAGTTTTGAATCAGAAGGTCACATACTTAAAATAAGAAAGGATTATGAAGAACAAATTATATAACACTGCACTTATAGCTTTAGGCTTGCTCTCAACGGTAATGGCTCAACCTGATCTTCCTGATGCTCCTGATCAGGGACCTATTACTGGGATTGGTTGGCTTTTAGCTGCCGGTGGATTAATATTTGTACGGAAAATCCGTGACCAGCATAAAAAATAAATTTACTTCTTCCCCCGTATTTTATTTTTTAATCAAGGTCAGCGCTGTCTGCTTAATTATGCAGCTGGCCTACGACTATCTTATTCTCCCTGATGGCAGGTTGGATCTATTTCTTTGTGAATCTGGTGCTTTTCTTGCTGCTAAATGCTTGAATTTTATAGGATGGCCAACAGATTCGTGGGGCACGATTATTGTTGTAAAAGGATATGGTGGTGTGGAGATAGTTAACGGCTGTAATGGCTTGACTCTGATGGGGATTCACTGTGCTTTTATTCTTGCATACGGAGGTAACAAAACCAAACCTAAACTGTTGGTGATTTTTGGTGGTATTTTCGTTATTTATTTAGCCAATATAATACGTATTATGGGATTTGCTTTGGTAAAAGTATATCTTTCAAATCATTGGTTGACATTTCATAAAATTAGTGCTTTTGTTTTTCTTTACCCAGTTATGCTAGGACTATGGTATCTATGGACAGTAAAAAGCGACCAAGACGATATTCTATCTTCCTCAAGGTCTTCTTTAGTTTAGTAGCCTGCGGTATTTTTTATCTTATTGTATTTCGCCCTCTTCGAGTAGAGCTGAATACTAGATTTTTAGTTCCTGTATTAATATCCTTTTTAGAGCCGAATTCTAATATAATTACATTTAATCAAGGATCAATAATGATCAAACCTCCAAGTTCTAATCATTCATACGATTTTATTATTCCCTTCGGCATATTCTTTTGGGTTCCATTTTCAATATTTATCGCAATTAGAAATAAAGACGCAATTATTTTTATTTGTCTCTATCATTTATTTCTTAGTGTACTTCTTCCTATCCTGGCTATAATGTTTATTAAAGATGTCCAATGGTCAGGCATTTTATTGAACCTGAATAAGACTCTTTTTCACATTTTATTTCTGATTGCCCTTTTTATTGGTTTGAAAGGCATTGTGGAAGAATGGAGTCAAGGAAGATGATACAAAATTATACTTGGTAATCCAATCAAGGTATTTGGTTTAGCTTATATATTTACCGACTTTTAATAAAAATAAATAGATTATATCTTTTATGTAAAAACATAATTATTTCTAAATAAATCAATTAATCTTGGAGGAAATCTCGTATTGTCTGATAATCTCCCTCTAGTACGCATCGATTTTCCTTTTGTTTTAACTGATAGCTGTACATGGGGTCATAATATTTTTTGAGCAAATCATGGATCCAGCCTTCATGGCTTTCCGGTGATAAAGTTTTGAAGGCATTTTCTATCTTTTGATGGATAGCTTGATAATTCTTTCCACCCAATCGGTTTTTAATGTGTGCTAAGGAATCTTGTAGTGAGATTTTCAATACTTTTGGTTGAATACCTTCCAATAATTGCTTGTCCACATATTCTCGACGAATATTTTCTATCCGCTCCATTGTAGGAATTGTCAGGATGATTAGTTCCGCATTTTGCATCCTTTGATACCAGGTTTCAGGGATGGTTAGTTTGCCTATACCACGGCTTTCATCCTCCAGAACCAGCATATTATGATTGTGTTGTAGGTAAGCGATGGCGAGCGTATTTTCAAAGTTGATAGTTGTGGGCTGATGAGTCTGCCGTCTGCCGAAGGCTGAACCACGATGATTTGCTAGATATTCCAGATTGATACTAGCAGGAATACTGGAAATCAATGCGGTCTTACCGGAACCAGTACGCCCGCCTAGAATGATCCAGCGCTTTTGGTCATTTTTTACCGATTCTAGTGTTTCTAAACAGGTAGATCTCAGAGCCTTATACCCACCTGGGATTGCGGGTATATTCAATCCGATCTCTTTTAACCACCTGCTGGCAATGGTGGAACGCATTCCACCTCTCCAGCAGTACAACTGAGCTTTGGAATTACGCTGAATAAACTGCTTCCAGTTTTCAATACGCTTATCTTTTTTACCACAGGAAACTAGTTTATATCCAAGTTTTTCTGCTGCTTGGCTACCATGTTTTTTATAGGTTAAACCCACCTGTTTTCTTTCTTCATTATCTAAAATGGGCAGATTACAGCTGGCGGGAAAAGCACCTTTTTTAAATTCACTTGGGGAACGCAGATCAATAAGCGGTATATTTTTTTTTAGCATAGAAGAAAGGTTTGGCTCAACTTTGCCTTTTTTATAAGGTTGAATTTGTGTCATAATTTTATTATTGTATCGATGATGTACTCGATCATTTTATCCTCTCCTTTTTCTGGATTATAACTTGATTTCAGATTATGGCCAAATAAACGGGCAGTAACTTGCCAGAAACCAGCAGCAAGAAATCCTCGAAAATCCTTAATGATTGCGTAGGAAGTATGTTCCGTTTCCCTATCAACCAGACGGATCAAAATCCGACCCTGTGTTTTGGTCAATTTTCTTATCTTCCTCCCGTAAGTAGTGATCATCTGATTTTCAATATTCTGGAATATTTTTTTCTTGGCCTGTCTCCTCCTGAAATACCATAGTCCATTAATACTGTCCAAGACTGTTGAATATTCATCCAGTAAGATTCCCACTAGTTGAGCGTAGGGGTAAACCTTGATTACATCCCGCTCCAGTTTATGGAAGCGTTTTTTTTCTTTTTTTGATTTCAGGCCAAGGACATGAATACTGCCTGCCGTTATAGAAATCATGGCTAAATATAGCGTTTCCGGCAGACTCTCTTTTGTTTGTGTGATTTTTTCATATCCAATATGAGAAATGATGATTTCCTCATTGGAAAATCCGGACAGACTACAAACACCGTTGGAATCTGTTGTGGTTCCATGGCTGGTCGAATAAACATTGACTCCAACTAAGGGCTTTTTTGTGGATTCATTTTGAATCACTAGGTTTTGGGAATATAGCTGGACGGGAATCAAAAGAAGCCAAATCTTTTCTAATATCGATAAATATTTCAAGTTATTACCCTTTTAATTATCTGGTAGAATAATCACGATACCAAATTTTTAACTTTTATTATAAAAAACATATCATAGAAAAGGCTTTTTTTCTCATCGGCCGATTTTTTTGTATAGGGTAAGGTACCAATTTCCAAATTTTTCCATTATTTATTGTTTTTCCTTAATATCACTATCATGAAATATAGCCTAATCCCAACATCTCTATTCCTTACCATAGTTATTTCCCAGAATTATGATGAAACAGGTACTTTTATTATACCAGAGGTTGAACAATGGAATCTGGAAGTTATGATAAAAAAAAATGGTGTGCTTTTTACGCACCAATCCATGGAACCATTTTCCGGAAAGGTTTTTGAGATGGATGGTTTTGGGAATGTAACTGCTGAACGGTACTACCTTAATGGTGTTTTTAACGGAGTTGAAAACAGAATTGAATATCATGATAGAAGTAGCTGGTCTGAAAAAATGAAAGCAACATTTTATTATGATGGTGAACGCCACGGACCCTATCTGGAATGGGATCGTTACGGAGATAAAATTATTGAAGGATTTTATAAAGATGGTAAAAAAGATGGTCGTTGGACAAGCTGGTTGGATGGGATCAAGATTGAAGAAAAATTTTTTAAAAATGATTTGAAAGAAGGAATTTTAACACGGTGGTATGAAAACGGAAGGATCAAGTATAAAGTAACATATAAGAATGATGCTAATATTGATGTTCAATGCTGGAATCTTTCAGGTTATGAGTGTACCTGTTTCACCTACCCCGATGAGATTGGATGTCTGTAGCTATTGCTGATCTCGCTGAAATTGTTCGAAATTTACATTCATGATAATGGAAATTTCAGGCGATAATTATTATCCATTAATATATCGAAGGAGTCTGGCATGAAGTTCACTATATTGTTTCTCTTAATTCTTTTCGTTGGCTGTTCCAAGGAGCCTGTAGAAATGGAAGTAGTTTTATTTGAACGAGCAGGTCAATGGATTACCAATGATGATTACAGTAGCTATTTTTTCTTTAACCGAAAAGTATATAACGGCCCGGCATTCAACACTTATCGATCTGGTGAAAAACGTGAGGAGGGAATATTAAAAAATGGATATAAAACAGGATTATGGACTGGTTTGGATAAAGAGGGAAAGAAAAGATATGTAGGAGAGTATAAGAAAGGAAAAGCCGATGGCAAATGGACCGGATATCATCAAAATGGAGAAAAGAAATATGATGGTTCTTATGAGCAAGGTCTTCAGACTGGCCAGTGGAACTATTATAATGAACAAGGTAAAAAGACCCTGGAGGAAATTTATTTTGACTGCGATGAACGATGTGAAGAAGAACACCCTCCAGATCGTCGTGGTGTACCCTATATTTGTGAAAAACTGGGGAATATAATAGAAACTAAAGAATTTTAATCCTACTATAAAACAGAATAGTAATTTTTCAATTTCTATTTATAGTAACGCAATTTTTAAAGGGAATACATAATCTGGTTCTATCATCTTATTAGACGA
Organism: uncultured Fidelibacterota bacterium; assembly: GCA_913043235.1. GTDB lineage: Bacteria > Fidelibacterota > Marinisomatia > Marinisomatales > UBA1611 > UBA2134. Next base: position 23,626 of record CAJWLO010000016.1, on the reverse strand, counting down.
AAATGAATAAAATATTGATGATACTAGTTGCAAGAGATACCCTAGAATACGCATTTTAACTTTTTTAGAGTTCTTTATTTCCTGATCTAAGGATTGATCTGATGTATACAATAAATCCAAACTACAGATTGACCAAAGAAGAAATCAATAAATTGCCATTAAGATATTATAGTGGATCTATCCACTTGCTAGAATCTAAAAAGGATGTAAACAGAGCCTGTACAATCCTGCAAAATGAAATTATCCTAGGGTTTGATACTGAAACACGGCCAGCATTTAAGAAAGGACAATATTTTTTACCATCTCTGCTTCAACTCGCCGGGTTTGATACGGTCTTTCTATTTCGACTTAATAAGTACGGAATACCAAGGTCATTGAAATCGCTACTGACGAACCATACGATTGTAAAAGCTGGTGTTGCTATTGCTAGGGACATAAAAGATATGCAGAAAATATCTGACTTTTATCCGGGTAATTTTGTCGACTTGGGTGAAGTAGCCCGGAAAAAGGAATTACAACATTTTGGCCTACGGGGGCTGGCAGCATTGTTATTGCATTTTAGGATCTCAAAGGGCAGTAGAACATCCAATTGGGATGCAGATAGACTTACCGTTAAACAGATCAAATATGCCGCTACGGATGCCTGGGTCAGCAGAGAGATTTATTGTAAACTCTTCAATTGAGATATACAATAAAGAATGGAGAAATTATACTGTAGTGTAATCGGTGTAAATAGGATCATACATTCTGCTGAATACATAATGTTCGAGATCACTTGGAAGACTGGTAACGGAAAGATTATCTTGAGAAGCTTTTTTGGCAACAGCTATAGCTATAGCTCTGGATACCTCTCTGATTTGATGTAACGGCGGATATAGCCGCCCCCTATCCAGATCCTCGGCGGAGGTAAATTCAGATAAAGTTTTTGCGGCAGTTAAAAATAGAGAGTCTTTTATCACAGGAGTTTTGGAAATAATAACACCCAATCCTACTCCAGGGAAAATATATACATTATTGCCCTGACTAGGAATTAATGATTTATCGTTGATCTGTACAGACTCGAATGGGCTGCCACTGGCAAATATGGCACGACCATTTGTCCACCGATAAGCATCCTCTGCACTGCATTCTGATTTAGAAGTGGGATTGGAAAGGGCAAAAATAATGGGCTGATCATTAAATCTGGCAAGGGTTTCGATAACGGGTTGGGTGAAAGAATTTCCCTGACCTGAAACACCGATCAAAATAGTGGGTTCAACCGTCTCTACAATCTCCTGCAGTTTTTTCAGATGTTGGTGATCATGGGCAAAGTCCATTTTATCTGCCGATAAATCCTCCCTGCTTTTTACCACCAGACCACCACTGTCCACAAACCAGCATTGATTATATGCTACATTTTTTGGAATTCCTTTTTCCATTAATGCTTGGACAAAGAGCTTAGCAATCCCAATCCCGGCTGTTCCTGCCCCATAAAAAACCAGCTTCTGGTCTTCTAGAGCTTGGGATGTTACTTTCATGCTGGTCATAAGACCGGCCAGTGCCACAGCAGCAGTACCTTGAATATCATCATTAAATGTTCTGTATGAATCCTGGTATTTCTTCAGCAGTCGGGCTGCATTTGCATTTGCAAAGTCTTCAAATTGGATCACTGCATCAGGGAATACTTCCGCAACGGTTTCCATAAATTCATCGATAAAAGAATCATATTCATTACCATGAAGACGTTCCTGTTGTAGTCCAAGATAAAGCGAGTTCTTTAAAAGAGTAGTATTATTTGTACCTACATCTAGGGTAATAGGTAGGCATCGAGAAGGGTTGATACCGGCACATGCTGTATACAAGGATAATTTCCCAACCGGTATACCCATACCATTGACACCCAGATCTCCCAGTCCTAGTATTCTTTCCCCATCAGTAACTACAATAACTTCTACTTGGGAATTTGGCCAATTTCCAAGGATGGTTTTTATATTGCCCCGATCTTGGATTGAAATATAAAGACCCCTGGGGCGACGGAAGATATGATCATATTCTTGACAGGCTTGTCCAACTGTTGGTGTATAAATAATTGGCATCATGATCTCAATTTCATCAATAACCGTGTGATAGAATAAGGTTTCATTTCTATCCTGCAAAGCAATCATGTAAATGTATTTTTCAAGATCATTGTCCTTTGCATAAAAATTTTCCATGATCTTTTCTTTTTGGGTTTCTAAGGATAGAATCCTTGGGGGCAAGAGTCCTCGAAGTCCGAGCTGGTTTCTTTCTGCATCCGAAAAACTTGTTCCTTTATTCAGCAGAGGATCTTGCAGGATTTTGGACCCATGGGGCAATGTTTTGAGCAATTGATTGTAATCAGTCATTATTCATATCAAATATGGGTCTAGGAAATTACATGGTTTCATCCGCTGGATTAAAGACTGATACGAAATTGTAATCATTTCAGTAGACTAAAATAGATAAGTACACCATTACTATATCAGGATTTTTAATTTATTTTGGTGGAGTTAGATTAATAGTATGCAATTCTTTAAGGTGTATCAAATGGTCAAATATTGTTTAAGTGCTTTATTACAAATTGACAGATGGGATTTTATCTAAATACCGGTGATATATATGCGCTTCTAACAGCATTTTGCTGGTCGTCTGCAGTGATTCTTTTTGATTTGTCCAGCCGCAGGCTGGGGAGTCTACAATTGAATATGTTGAAAAATATTATTGGCGTATTTGGTTTTTTCATTACACTTCAATTTCTAGAAGGAGGATTCCCAAAATGGTCCAGCATTGATCTGGCTCTATTGATTATTAGCGGGGTTTTGGGCGTTGCCCTGGGAGACCTGCTTTTTTTGGTATCTCTGCGACGGTTAGGCGCAGGGTTGTCGGCCATTGTTAGCACTAGTTATTCACCGGCTGTATTTTTGTTTTCCTTTCTTATGTTCCAGGAAACTATTACAATACAATCGTACATTGGTGGAATACTGGTTATGACTGGAATTATGGTAGGTACTCTAAAAATCTCGACACGTTCTGATAAAACGGATATTGTTAAAGGTGTACTGTATGGGATTTTAGCTCAGACATTAACGGCTTATTCTGTACTAATGGTTAGACCGATTATGGAATCCTATTCTATTATTTTTATTGCCTTGATTCGGTTCAGCACAGGATTCATTTTATCAGCTTGTATTCTTTGGTTTTTAAAAGGAAGAACTATTTTAATGGGTACAGTAAAAATGGGAATTAAGAATCCCTATCTGGTTACAGGTGCATTATTGGGAACATATTTATCAGTTATTTTCTGGCTTTTGGGTTTTAAATATACTCTAGCAGGACGTGCTGCCATTTATAACCAACTATCTACTATCCTGATCATTCTGATGGCAGCAGTGTTTTTAAAGGAATCCATGACGCAAAGGAAATGGCTTGCTGTGGTATTGGCAGTTTGTGGTGCCCTACTTGTTAGTTCCGCATAAATGGATCATTCTTCTTAACTTCAGTGCTTTATCACTTTCGGAAAAATGAAAAAATAATGCATAAATATTTTTCTGCAGCAATAATACTGTTTTTTATTGCCTGTGCAGCTTCTCATAGGACCTCCACAGAGTCAGATCATCAGAAAAAGATTGAGAAGAGTCAGAAACTGCTCTATTTAAAACAGGCTCTTTACACCAAAGCCATTACTCAGGTCGAATATGATTCCCTGGAAGCAAGGCTCATAGATCCCAGGCTGGATATCGATCTTTCCAAAGTTCTTAATCAAAAATGAATCCAAACTTCTCAGCCTATATTTCCAGTATTATTGCAGTCTGCTTCGCTAGTTTGACAGCTCTTGCTTGTGCCCAGGGAGGCTTGCAAATTGAAGGGATGCCAGTTTTGTTCATTTGTCTCGGTACCGCTTTCCTATTTCAATGGTTAATTTTCATTCCATCTTTTATCTGGGAAACGGAACATTATTTTGATTTGACCGGCAGTATTACCTTTCTAACAATTACCGGCATTGCTTTATATTTTAAAAACAACCTTTCTTCTGGGAGTGCCGATACAAGGTCTATAATTTTGGTGGTGTTGGTATATATATGGGCCATGCGTCTTGGTGGATTTTTATTTATACGTATTCGTCGTGCGGGTGAGGACAAACGCTTCCGGAAATGGAAAAAGTCATTTCCACTATTTTTAAGAACTTGGACCCTGCAGGGCTTATGGGTCTTTATTACCTGCTTGGCAGCGCTTACCACTATTACGTCTGCGAAGGTATCAAAGGTTGATGTGACATTCTACCTTGGTGTGGTATTTTGGGTTTGTGGTTTTATAATTGAGGTTACGGCGGATCTTCAAAAAACCAGGTTCAGGGCTGAAAAAAAGAATAAAGACAAATTCATTCAATCCGGCCTGTGGGCCCTTTCTAGGCATCCCAATTACTTGGGAGAGATCATTTTATGGCTTGGAATTGCTATCATTGCTCTGCCGGTATTATGGGGCTGGCAATATGTAAGTCTTTTATCTCCGTTATTTGTTTATCTGATCCTCACAAAAGTAAGTGGTATTCCTATACTGGAAGCACTGGCAGAAAAGCATTGGGGTAAACAAAAGAATTACCAGGCCTATAAAAAAAACACACATCTGTTGTTTCCTAGGTGAGCTAGTATTAAATAATTTTAGAACTTTTTAACAAAATAAATGTTAAAGAATTAAATTTAGTAACCAATTAGGAGAGAAAAATGAAATTCCTTTTTCATATTATTATTTTATCAATTTTTATATCTGCCTGTGCGGTACAACCTTCTCCACCACCGCCTTCTCCAGAGTCCAGCAATACCCTGACTTTGGGCACAGTGCAAAGTAAGATTCAAAAAGGTATAAGCCAGGCGGAAGTACTTGAAGCGCTTGGATCACCGAATATTGTTACCAAAAACTCAAAGGCACAGGAAGTATGGACCTACGACAAGGTGGGCAGTAGCCAATCTTCTGCTGCTACGGTCAATTATGGGCAGCGTACTCTGGGTCAAGGTTTTCTTGCCTTTTTATTTGGCGGCACAACTTCATCTGCTGCAGCGAATGCTACAAATGAAACAAAATCATTAACAGTGATTATTACATTTGATGAGAATAAAAATGTTTCAGATTTTACCTATCAAAGCCTGAAATATTAAATTGATGCGTCTCCTGGTCCAACCCCGGACGATCCAAGGAAAATTTCTGTATATTTCCCTGGTCATAAATATATCGACAACTATGGTGCTCAAAGCAGCACCAGCTACCCCACAGGCCAAGCCTCCGACGGCTGTAAACCGTCAGTTACAGACTCGAACATTTCCTGGGCAAAGTAAAACAGTTTTGAAAGCAGCAATTGGTTCGCTCCAGGATCTGGATTATACCATTGATGTCCTTAATTCCGATATTGGCTTAATTACTGCTAGCCGTACAACAGAGGAAAAGAAAGCAGATGTATCACCCGATACAGCTCCTGTGGATGCTAATGTAGATCCGGAAGAAGCAGAAAAGACAGATTGGGTAACCGGTTGCGTAAGCGTACTTATCATTGGCTTGGTTATTGGCATATTTGCTGTCGTTTTGAATAGTATATTTGGAGGCTCGGATGATGATGAAGATGATAATCATCATCATAAGCCTTCTAAAAGTTCATCTAGCCGAAATAGAGGTTCTTGGTCTTCATCCGGAAGTGGAGGAGGGGAAACAAATAATTATTATACAGTAGATGAATCCCCGAAAGGTCCTGTTATTTATCGTTATAAAGTAACCATCAATCTTGAAGAAATAGATTCTCAAAATACACAAATCCGAGTCAGCGCCAGTGGTGAATCGGAGCAGGATGGTTCCATTCTTAAAACGGGTGGTATCCATGAACCAGATTTTTTTAAGAAGTTTTTTGTTTCTATGGAGAAATCATTGTTTCTAGATCAAAACGTTGCTCCTTGAAGTTTAAGTCATCTTAAAAAAAATCCCTGCTTTAAAGCAGGGATTTTTTATTTCCCTTGTGTAAAAAACATCTTTATTCCAATTTTAATACTCATTAAAGAAAATCTATTATGAATTTTAACTGGGTATCAAATTTGCGGAATGACTTTTGGATGATACAGGCACCAAGATCAGTTGCAGCTGCTTTCATTATTTTTAATCTAATCGGTATGCAGCTCTATCCTGGTGGTACGATCCATAATCCTGAATCAGAAAAATATCAGCTGACTCAAAATTTTTTCAGTGATCTGGGTCGGGTAGTGGCCCATAATGGTGTCCAGAACTTTCATTCGTCATTGATATTTAATTTAACATTGCTAATTATTGGAATATCATTTTCAATATTTTACACTGCATTGCCTGAATTATTTAGTTACTCCAAGGTGAATCATTTCATTGCAAAAATCGGCACCATATTCGGGCTTTTAGGAGGTTTGTCTTTTGTTGGTGTTGCTCTGACACCATCAGACCTTTACTTGGACCTGCATATTTTATTTGCTAACGGTATCTTCAGAATGACATTGGCTACAAGTCTTTGTTTTGGGATTGTTATCTATCGTTCGGATGTTTTGCCATCAAAATATGCTTTCGGGTATGTGTTTTTTGCGTTATTTCTTATTATGTATATTGCTGTAAGTGAATTTGGTCCTAGTGCTCGGGAATCAGAAGCGGCCATGATTTTTCAGGTGGTTATGCAAAAATTAATTGTGGTAGTCTTTCTACTATCTGTTGTCTATCAAACTTTTGGTTTCTCTAATAATCCTGGACTGATTATCAATAAGCAATTGACTTGATCTATATATGGAGTGTTAAAGATATCATGGAATCCTATGGACAGATATTAATTACGGTCATTCCCATATTCTTAATCATGATTTTGGCGGAGTATATCTACAGCTGGTATAAGAAGGATAATTTGATGAATATAAATGATTTGGTTTCCAGTCTCAGTTCTGGTCTCACCAATATTACTAAGGATATCCTAGGGCTTAGCATCGGCATTATCAGTTATGGTTGGATGGTGGGCCATCTCGCCTTGTTTACCATTGAAGAATCCTGGCTTGTCTATGTCGTTGCTTTTATTGTAATTGATTTTCAGGGCTACTGGACACATCGTTGGAGCCATCACATCAATATATTTTGGAATCGCCATATTATTCATCACAGCAGTGAATATTTTAATTTGGCTTGCGCTTTGCGCCAGTCTATATCTGCAATATTCAACTTGTTCACATTTTTACTACTTCCGGCAGCAATCATTGGTATTCCTCATAGTGTGATTGCTATCCTAGCGCCTCTGCATTTATTTGCGCAATTCTGGTATCATACGATCTATATTGGTAAAATGGGTTTTCTGGAAAAAATCATTGTAACGCCATCCCATCACAGAGTACATCATGCTATTAATCCAGAATACCAGGATAAAAATCTTTCCCAGGTTTTCATATTCTGGGACAAAATTTTTGGGACCTTCCAGGAAGAACTGCATCATATACCTCCGGTATATGGAATCACCCGTCCAGCACATAGTTGGAACCCTATCAAAATAAATTATCAGCATTTATGGCTACTAATTCAAGATGCTTGGCGTGCTCGAAGCTGGCTGGATAAAATCCGTATCTGGTTTATGCCGACTGGCTGGCGACCTGAGGATGTTGTCCAGGCTTATCCAGTGAGAAAAATCAATGATCCCTATCATTTTGATAGATACCATACTCATTCATCTACAGGTTTGAAAGTATTTATCTGTGTTCAAATGTTTTATTTGCAATTTTTCATTTTTTATTTTCTTAGTCATCTTAGCGATTTTAATACATCGGGAATATTTCTATATGGAGGTTTTATTGGTTTGTCAGTCTACGCTTTAACAGATTTAATGGACCGTAATCGTTCTGCCTTATTTTTTGAGGTTTTGAAAAATTTTTTAGGGTTAGCCATACTGCAAAGTACCCAGGGTTGGTTTTATTCCAGTGAATTTATACCGGGGATCCAGCCGGCGCTTGCCATTTATTTTGTTCTGTCTTCCGTTGTTGCAGCTTGGTTTGTGTATACCCATTGGAAGGAAGACCATCAATTTGTCATTGCATCTGGTGCTTAAAAAAAGAAATCCTATATTCGAGAAGAAATCTTTGCTAATAAGGGATTCGTTCTATTTTTTCATATTCGATACATTAACTTGCTGAGAGCATCAGCATTAATTATATTGCAAGATATACATGGATCTATTTGATCCGAAAACATACCGATAAACCAGCTCAACAAAGGAATTATCAATGGACATAACCCTAATTGCATGGGTCTTTTTAGTAGCCGCTATTGGCTATGGTCTATTTGATTGGCAAAAAAAACAGTCCGGGCTGGTTGCGGAACAGCAGATTTCGGACGAGGAAGAATAATAAAGGAGTCTGAAATGAAACAATATTTAATAGGGTTTATCACTGCAGTATGCTTAACAGCCAGTACATTCTTATTTATTGGAGCACAAAGAACTACTTTGGGTGATATCGTAGTCAATTCCATTGTTGTCCGGGATAATGGGCGAGGTGGATATATTGCGACCTACAATGAGCAAGGCAAAGAAACTTCCTATTTAGGAACTGGAAAAAATGGGGTTGGTTTTTTACGTACATCTGATGCGTACGGTAATCAGGCCACCTATCTTGGTTCTGGCGAGGAAGGAAACGGGTTTCTATCCACATTCAAAGCTGGCAGTTTCGAATCTGCCTTTTTTGGTACCGGCGAGGATGGTGTTGGCAAACTGCGTACTTTTAATTCTAATGGACGCCAAACCGTTTATCTAGGGACCAGTTCTGGAGGTAGTGGTTTTCTGGAAACAGCCAATGTTGTAGGTATACGTACAGGCTATTTTGGTACTGATTCAGACCGGGATGGAATTGCAGGTCTTTTTGACCGGTATGGTGACCATTCCTGGAATGCCAGCAGCAGGAATTAAAGCCTAACAATATATATCTATTGCTGTTGTTAATTGAGCGGTAACAGCAGGAATCTCATATCTTGTTGTCTCTAGCGACCTGTAACCATGAAAAGAATTAAATTTTTTATCATTGCATCCGCTTTATATTTCTGTGGATGTGTTTTTTTAATTCCCCATGATTATGTGCCTATTCACATAGATGGCAATAAAATACCATTATATAAATTTAAAGATGATGAAAAGGGCATCAGCTACATTTATCATAAATATAAATTTTATTCCAAGGTTTATGAACGATGTATGGTAAGTATTACTCACAACCGGAAACAAAAACGACTGAACTTAAATTTCCATTATCGTGGTGATGATTGGCTATTCTACGATAGAATAGTGGTGATGAATGATAAAAAGGATCGGATGATTTGGGCTGTACATAATTTAGATCAAAATGTTGATATACTTAAACAGGGTGTCACCTTAGAAGAGATTGATCTGCCTCTTACAGATGAACAGGCACTTCGCCTTGAGCGATTATTGAAAAATGGTCAGGTTGTAAAATTCTGGCTTATGGGCCAGGAGGATGCTGTTTTCACCATTTCGGATGAGGATCGCCAAGCCAATCTGGATGTGATCAAATACTATAAGCAACTCGATTTAGCCATTATTTAATTGAAAAATTCCAGCAAGGAAGAGCCAAAATACTGGATTTATATACCTGAAATCCCACGTCAGGATAGACAGGAACTTATTTTATTATTAAAAAGAGATAACTTAAAGAAAACCAAGTCTCATTATATTATGGGTCGATGGGAAAATATTTATATCTCCTTGCCTTATGTTCCACAGGTGAGAAAAATTCTTAGAATAGCTGGAAAAATGGCAAATAATATTTCAAAGCAGCAGATTATTGTCCCTCATAAAGAACTGGGCCACAGTCATGATGAATTCTGGTTCAATATCGCAAAACCAGGGCACTCTACGGCTTGGCACAACCATAAAGAAGGTGCAGTATTATCGGGTGTATATTATATTGATGTTCCTGAACAGGGAGGCAATATCAAATTTCGTCGAAATACAAAAAATCATCAGGAAGAGTTGGTTATTCCATCAATAACTGGCCAAATGATTCTCTTTTCTTCCGTACTGGACCACGCTGTAGAGAAAAACGAAGGCAATCGAGACCGCATATCGCTATCATTCAATTTCTTTACAATACCTTTAAAGTCATCTATGAAGCATGATGATTATTCTAAGGCCAAATATTATGGTTAAATATTTTTTATGCCCATGACATTAACCACGAATAGGTGGTTGCGAATCACTACACTTAGTGTGCTCTATTTTGCCCAGGGATTTCCATGGGGTTTCATGCTTACGGGCTTATTATCTTTTTTAGCATCTAGGGGATTAACTATGGCTGAATCCGGTCAGTTAACTGCGATGGCCTACCTACCTTGGACTTTTAAACTTTTTTGGGGACCCTTGATTGATTCGTTTACCTACAGGGCTATGGGACGCCGCCGTCCATGGATTCTGGTTGCCCAGTTTGGTATGGCGGCATCTCTTTTTACCATGGTGATGTTGGGGGATATTTCTGCCAATATTCCTTTGCTAGGTTGGATGTTTTTTTTACATAATTGTTTTGCTTCACTGCAAGATGTTAGCTGCGATGCTTTGGCAGTGGATATTCTTCTTCCTGAAGAACAGGGCAAGGTAAATGGCGTTATGTGGGGTTCTAAAGTTATAGGTACTGGAATGGGAGCAATGGTCATGGGCACTCTGCTAGTTTCAAAGGGTCTTGTTTTTGCCATTACTGTGCAAACCATGATAATGTTTGGTCTTATGCTATTACCATTATTATTCACAGAACGTCCTGGTGAAAAAAGATTTCCTTGGAGTCAAAAAGAAAAATTACTTAGCAAGGATACTGATGATATCCGCAACCCGTTCTTTGTTGTAAAAGATTTGATCGAGGCCTTTCGAAAACGGCCTACCTTATTGGCGGCCATATTTATTCTTACTGCAGCAGTCAATCAAGGTGTTAACACTGGTATAATGCCTGTTTTTTATAATCAAACACTGGGTTGGGAACCAGATACCTATTCCCAAGTGTCAGGAGGTCCGGGGGCTATATTTGAATTTATAGGTGCTTTGTTGGGGGGCATTTTAGCTGATCGTTTAGGGCGCCGTAAGATTTTTTTTATAGGATGGGGTGGGTTCTCAGTTTGGTGCGGGATATTTGGCATCCTAATCCTGATCTTCGATCCAATTCCTTACTGGATCCAGTTTGGTCACCTGGTTATCTGGCCATTTTTTATAGCCATGGGTACGGTAGCAATGTTTGCTTTGACCATGGCCTTATCTTGGACCAATTCCTCGGCAACTATGTTTACATCATATATGGCGATGGCTAATATTTCAGTGGTGGTAGGTACCAAATTAATAGGCTTATTTACTGCTCTATTTAGTATCGCTCATCTATACATCATACTGATGATTATTGGTCTATTGCCTGCCTTCCTGCTTAAAGGAATGAATCCTCGACCGATCATCAAATTAAAAAAACTTAACAGAATTAACTTGAATAAAAATTATAAATACTGAAATAGCCACTATTTCCAGAGTTTGTATAATAAAGGAAAATTTACTGAGGATATTCAATGTAAAGGATATTGGTATTGAAGACAAGAAAACCGATTAATCATCATTGATAGGTGAACCTTGGATTTGTACATTTTGTTCAGAATTATCAATAAAAAAGGATGAACAATGAACCGTATTTTATCTCTTATATTAATTTCTATGTTATGTATCATGGTGGTAGTTTCTTACAATTATGATACCAGCGGATCGATGGCTGAACAGGGTAAGACCTGTTGCTCCATGGGTTCCTGCAGCAGTAAAACAGATTGTGGAATGAAAAAATAACCTCTCGACACACTTCTTCAACTTACCAGGATCTGATATATCGGAAATTCAGGTACTGGTTTATTTTCAGTCTGGTTCTAAGAAATCTGTCAGGTGTTGAACCATCCAAAATTATTCCGGTCAGCACTTATTCCATTGTAGCCTATGATGAACAGACAGGTGAACTCGGTGTTGCCGTGCAGAGCCACTGGTTTTCGGTCGGATTTCTGGTTCCCTGGGTCAAGGCAGGTGTTGGTGCCGTAGCCACACAATCGTTTGTTAAGGTGGATTATGGCCCAGAAGGCCTTAATCTAATGGAGCAAGGGTATTCAGCCACAGCAGCTTTAGATAGGTTGATTGCCGAAGATGAAGGACAAGCTGTGCGACAGGTAGCCATGGTCAATGTGCATGGTGATGTTGCAGCCCATACTGGATCAAAATGTATATTTGCGGCTGGTCATCAAAAGGGAAAAAATTATTCCGTACAAGCTAATCTGATGGAAAAAGAATCCGTCTGGCCCGCAATGTCTAGGGCGTATGAAGAGACAAAAGGCGACTTGGCAGATAGAATGATGGCTGCCTTGGAAGCAGCTGAGGGTGAGGGTGGAGATATTCGCGGCAGGCAATCTGCTGCGATGCTGATAGTTAGCGGAAAACCTACAGGTATCGCTTGGAAAGATATAGTAATGGATATTAGGGTTGATGATCACCTCGAACCACTAAATGAATTAAAACGTCTGATCCGCGTTAGCCGTGCCTACCAACATGCAAACCTTGGCGATCACTACCTGGAAAAGGAAGAAATTGGAAAAGCACTACAGGAATACAACCAAGCCAGTTTGTATTATCCGGAAAACCCGGAACTACCTTACTGGTCAGCCATCGCACTAGCAAGTAAAGGGCGTTTGGATGAGGCATTGCCCATCTTCAAGGATGTATTTAGCCGTGAACCGCGGTTAAGGATCCTCACTCCGAGGTTAGTCAATTCTGGTTTGCTCCCAGATGAAAAATCATTGCTCAAACAAATCATGGATATAAAATAAATTTTTCTGCATTTTTGGAATTAATAATCAAAAATTTTTCACCTTATCCAATTTTATTCTTTTTTTATTTAGGTAATCAGATTAAAGTTAATCATCATACTTATCTGTCCAATTATTCATCCTTTTAGATCTTTGACCATTGGTTTAAGATTCCTACTAATTCAGATTTATGCAATAAAGAGATGATTTTTTGCAAAATCTGCCATTTAACTTATGGATAGCCTGTTTACTGGTATTCTCCAGGAATTGATCAGCGGCCTTGCTCTTGGCTGTATCTATGCCTTGATCGCTTTAGGATTCACCCTGATATATAAAGCTTCGGAAGTAGTCAACTTTGCTCAAGGTGAATTAATGATGGTAGGAGCATATGTTAACTATTTCCTGATTACATCCTTCATGGCGGAGTCCGGTGAACCGACCGGATGGATTTTTTTTGCAGGTTTCATTGGAAGTATTGTGTTCGCTGTATTATTTGGTTGGTTTCTGGATCGAATTATTAATAGACCGCTAAAAGATGAACCTGTTTTTTCTGTGATTATGGCAACAATCAGTTTATCTATTATTCTTCGTGCCATAGTTGCGATGGTCGCAGGTCCAATGAGTCTTATTCCATTTACACCTTTCGGAAATCAAATTATAGCTATAGGAAGTATAGTAATCTCAATTTTAGATATTTCCATTATTGTAAGTGCGATTCTTCTTGTTATTCTATTTTATTATTTTTTTAATAAAACAAAATTGGGGATTGCCATTAAAGCAACGTCTGAGGATCCTATTGCGGCTCAGTTAATGGGTATAGCTGTTAAGCGGGTTTATGGACTGGTATGGATCTTTTCGGCTATTGTAGCCACTACAAGCGGAATCTTACTAGCGCCAAGGATGGCCTTATTGGATACATCCATGGGGTTTTTAGGATTAAAAGCATTTCCGGCAGCTGTATTGGGGGGATTTGGGTCTATCACCGGAGCCATTGCCGGGGGTATTGTGATGGGGGTGATCGAAACAATCAGTATGGGTACCCTATCATTTTACTTTTCATGGATCAAGGAAATAAATGACATTATTGTCTGGATTGTACTCATAGCAGTATTAATGGTAAAGCCGGATGGATTATTTGGTGTAGAAAAAGTCAGGAAAGTATAGTGAAAGGGAGATATGAAGATGAAAACCTGACTTGGATTCCTATCATGATCATTGGGATTATTCTGTTGCCATTTTTTTTAAAGAATCTAACGTACAGTTATAAATATTATTTGTTTGTTTTGAATATGGCTGGGATATATATCATCCTGACTGTGGGATTGGATCTCTTAAGCGGTTATACTGGATTGATTTCCTTGGGGCATGCGGCATTTCTGGCGATTGGTGCATATGCATCAGCCATTCTTGTGGATCAGTTTGGTATTCCTTTCATTTTTTCCCTAATTATTTGCCCACTTATTGTAGGCTTGTTCGGTTTTTTCATTGGATTTCCTGCGCTGAGAATCACAGGAATGTACTTAGGGCTTACCACCATGGGGTTTGGTTTTATTGTTAAGCGTCTTATTATTGCATTACGTGATTGGACCCAGGGTGCAGGTGGATTGGAAGTATCATCTCCTATTATCTTTGGTTATACATTCAGATCAGATTGGGATAATTATTTTCTTATCTCATCATTTACTATTTTAGCTGTAGTTGTCTCCCGGAGAATAGGGAAGTCTAAAATCGGTAGAGCTTTTATGGCGATTAGGGATTCTGAACAGGCTGCTGAAGCGAGCGGGGTGAACCTGTCTAAGTATAAAATGCTTGCCTTTTTCTTATCAGGAATATTCGCAGGATTGGCAGGGGTGCTTTTTGCCCATACGAGTAATTTTATTTCTACTGACCATTTTGATATTCTATTATCTGTTTATTTTATTATTATGGTTTTAGTAGGAGGTGCTAGCTCAATCTATGGCGCAGTCTTGGGTACGCTATTTATTGTTTTTTTGGACTATCTATTTGTCCCACAATTTAATGTTTGGATTAAAGAATTTTTGAATATTGAAGGAGGTGACATCCAGTCACTCCTGTTCGGTTTAATAATGTTATTATTTGTTATATTTCAACCCACAGGTTTGTATGGAATGTGGATGAAAATGAGAATTTATTGGAAACTTTTCCCCTTTAACCCGAAGAAAAAAATTATTTAAAACAATAAAAAGGATAATGCTATGAAGAAATGTATAAAACTATCTTTTCTTTTGATGCTCATGGTAATGGGTTGTTCAAATCGTGCATCATCTCCGGGCGTTTCAGAAGATGAAATACTTATTGGGAATATACAGGATCTAAGTGGTCCGATTAAGGAGTTGGGTAAATTAATACCGGCCGGTACAAATATGTATTTGGATCATATTAATGTACAGGGAGGCATCCACGGACGCCAAATAAAAATGCTTGTTGAAGACCATGCATATAACCCTCAGAAAGCAGTTGTAGCTGCCAAAAAACTGATTGAGAAGGACCAGGTTTTCTGTCTTTATAATGTCTTAGGTACATCACCAGCTGAAGCTGTTAGGCCCATTTTAGAGAAAAGCGGGGTACCCTTAATTGCTCCTGCAACTAATTCTAGTTCTATGTCTGATATGTCACGACAGGCAGCAAAATATATTTTTCATACTGATGCGGGGTATGATCTACAAACAAGAGTGTTGATAGATTATATATTAGAAAATAATTCAGCTGCAAAAATCGGATTTGCTTATCAGGATGATGATTATGGTGAAAATGCATTATTAGGATCTGTTGAAGCGGAAGAAAAATATGGAATAACAGTACAAAAAGAATCCTTCCAGCGAGGTGCCACAGATTTTATGGGCCAAACTATGAATTTCATGAAAGGCGGTATCACAGATGTGATCATAGGCGGTATCGTTCGTGAACCTGTCACCATTATGAAAACAGCGCAGGCGATTGGCTACAAAGCACAATTTTATGGATTGGGACCTACTGTTGATCCTAGAGTTGGATTACTGGCAGGAGAAGCAGGTGAAGGATTTACTGCGGTCTATTGGGCATACCATCCTGATTCTGATCATTCTGGGCCTGCATTATATAGAAAACTTTGTGAAAAATATAATGTACCTGAAAAGATGCGTGGCCTATACCATTATTATGGTTTTGCCACTGCCGTTGTTTTGGTGGAAGGTCTTCGAAAAGCAGGAAAATATCCCAACAGAGAAAGTTTGATACGAGGACTAGAATCTTTAAAAAATTGGGAAAGTGGTGTATTTCCACCAATGACATATAATCGTAATGACCATGCCGGAGTCGAAAGTGTTATCTTACTACAGCTCCAGGAAGGTAAACAGGTTGCCATCACCGATTGGCTCAACTAACCTATAAGTAAGACGTCTCGGGGTTCTGAGACTTCTTATTTGAATGGCTGATCTTTGTATCAACAATATCCGGATGCAGTTTTCCGGAGTGGTTGCGTTGAGTGATGTATCCTTATTTGTAAATAAAGGTGAAATTTTTTCCCTGATTGGATCAAACGGATCAGGAAAATCTACTTTATTTAATTGTATTAATGGCTTTAATCATCCCCAAAAAGGAACCATCTTTTTTGGGAATGATGATCTATTAAAAAAACAGCCGCATCAAATAATCCAGTGCGGGATTTCACGGACATTCCAAAATGTGCAGAATATCCCTTTTATGACTGTTTTGGATAATATATTACTCGGAGCACACCATCGTATCGGCCCAAAATCAACGGTAAAAAGATGGCTGTCGCAAAAACAAAGGGTAACGGAAGAAGCTATGGGACTGGAGATTCTAGACTTTTTGGGGATAGTCAATTATGAACAAAAATATATCGCAGGTCAACCATACGGAATCCAGAAATTAACTGAAATTGCCCGAGCACTTGTGGGGAAACCAAAACTGATTCTCTTGGATGAGCCTGCTGCGGGAATGAATGATCAGGAAACAGATGAAATGGCCAAAATTATTTCTGAGATAAGAGATGAATTAGGTATTACAGTTTTGGTTGTGGAACATGATATGAGCCTAGTGATGAGCATCTCAGATCGGGTATGTGTTCTGGATTCGGGAAAAGTGCTTGCAATTGGGAAACCGGAAGATGTAAAAATTCATCCTGATGTTGTTCGATCTTTCTTGGGAGATTTTACTAATGCTTAAGTTGGTTGGGGTTGAAACTTTTTATGGTAAAGTAAAAGCACTTCACGGGGTTTCCTTGGAAGTTAAGGATGGACAACTTGTCACAATTTTAGGTGCTAATGGGGCGGGTAAAACCACCATTCTTAATACGATCAGTGGATTAGTAGAGCCAGAACAGGGAACGATCCATTTCAATGGAAAACGTATCGATGGCGAAGATCCTGAAAAGATTGTTGCAATGGGTATAGGCCATGTTCCGGAATGGCGACGAATTTTCCCGGAATTAACGGTGAAAGAAAATCTGATTATGGGTGGATATCTAATCGGGAAAAAAGATTTACTTTACGAACGAATGGAGGAAGCGTTCAAACATTTCCCCATTTTAGAAACTCGAAAGGATCAAACTGCCGGAACCATGAGTGGTGGAGAACAGCAAATGCTAGCGATTTCAAGGGCATTAATCATGAGACCAAAACTGCTTTTAATGGATGAACCATCCTTAGGATTATCACCTATACTGGTTCAGGATATATTTGCAACTATTAAAGAATTACATCAATTCGGTGTAACAATTCTTTTGGTGGAACAAAATGTGAATCGAGCCCTGGCTATCGCAGATTATGGTTATGTCTTAACCACAGGGAAAATATTGTTAAGTGGTACCTATGAAGAATTGTTGGAGGAAGAAAAAGTGCGTGAGCAGTATCTGGGTGAAGGAAAGTATATAAGGCGATCAAAACTCTGGAACGGCTGATAATCGATGAATATCCAGATTCATAATACAGTACCAAAAATATTTTGGCACCAAGTCGAAAACCATACGGATGATATTTCTATCTGGCAAAAAGAAAAAGGCATATGGGAATCCATTACCTGGAGAAAATACGGCGATTTTGTAAAAGACATTTCTAATGCTTTATTGAATGCTGGAATTCAAAGGGGTGATAAAGTTTCCATTATTAGCTTGACCCGATTTGAATGGGTTGTTTGTGACTTGGCTATTATGTCTGTTGGGGCGATAACTGCACCAGTGTACCCTTCTAATACCGAAGAACAAGTCTGCTATATTATGGATCATAGTGAATCCAAATTTGTTTTTGCAGAAGACCAGGAACAGTTAGATAAAATAATGAAAATCTGGAAAAATTTAATGCATCTCGAGCAAATCGTTGTATTTGATAAATACCAAACAACTGAAAGAAAAAACATAATGTCTCTTGCTACATTTCGGGAAAAAGGAAGAAAATATGGAAATAATAATCCGAAAACTTTAGATAAATTAATTGCAAGTGGCAACCCACAGGATTTAATTAGTTTTATTTATACTTCCGGAACCACAGGACATCCAAAAGCGGGGATAATTAATAGTAAAAATGTCCTTGCAGTATTGAAACATTTACCAGACCTATATGGAATCAGTGAAAATGATATGTCTATAGCATATCTTCCCCTATCCCATATTGCCGAAAGGGATTTAGGTCATTTTATAAAACTATATACTAGGAATGTGACCGTTTTTGCAGAGAGTATAGAAGATATGCCTTCGAATTTGAAACAATCGGGACCTACAATTATGTTTGGAACACCTCGGGTTTTTGAAAAATTTTATTCAAAGATTTCATCTGGGATTAAGGATGCTACCTGGTTTCAAAAGAAGATTTACTACTGGGCGATTAAAATTGGTCGATCTTATAAAGAATTGAAAGATGTAGGTAAAAATCCAACACTATATTTAAAAATAGAATATGCTATTGCACACTTTCTGATTTTCCAAAAAATTCATGATATATTTGGCGGGAATATTCGATTTATGATTTCAGGAGCTGCACCGATTTCGCCTAATATTATTCGGTATTTTCACTGGATTGGTTTGGATATATATGAAGTTTACGGTATGACAGAAACAACAGGTGTGATTTCAGCGAATAGGATGGGCCGTGCTAAAATAGGGTCTGTAGGAGAAATATATCCAGATACTGAAGTTAAAATTGCAGAAGATGGTGAAATATGCACTAGGGGGCCTCAAAATATTTCAGGATATTATCGTAATAAGGATGCATCAGATGAGTTACTCATTCCGGATGAAAAAGGTGCTATATGGCTTCATACCGGTGATGTAGGGTATCTTGATAATGAAGGTTATTTATTCATTACGGATCGGAAAAAAGATTTAATTATCACGGCTGGAGGAAAAAATATAGCCCCACAAAATATTGAAAATTTGATGAAGACAAGTACTCTCATCTCTCAAGCGATGGTGTATGGAGATCGTAAACCGTATTTAACCATGCTGGTGACTTTGGATGAAGATGAAATTGTAAAGTTTGCCAGAGATCATAAAATTTTATATAAAGATTTGGTTGACTTGTCCAAGAAAAAAGAAGTTATTAATTTATTAAATCATGAAATATCGAAGTTGAATAGTGAATTAGCCAGTTACGAGACCATTAAAAAATTCAAGATTCTTGAAGAAGAACTGGATCAGGATAAAGAGCAGATTACGCCTACATTAAAAGTAAAGCGGGATGTGGTTTTTGCCTATTACCATTTTTTAATTGATGAAATGTATGCTGGGAATTAAAAACGGATTAAAATGTCATTTCGAATTCGACCTTATAATAATGCGGATCATAATATTGTTTATGATATTTGTTTAAAGACGGGAGATTCGGGTCAAGATGCAACTGCTCAATTTGAAGATCCAAAGCTAATAGGTCATATTTATGCGGGACCTTATATCAATCTTGAACCAGAATCTGCGTTTATATTAGAACATGATACAGGAGTATGTGGTTACATTATAGGGGCATTGGATTCGCAGTCATTTTTTCGTAAGATAAAATCAAAATGGCTACCAAATCTTAAAAATCAATACATATATCCTGATGAATTTCCGACTTTTCAGACGAAAGATGAGGAATTAATCCATTTATTTTATCATCCTGAACTCCCTGAAGTATTACCAGATTATCCATCCCACTTACATATTAATATTTTGCCTCTGGCACAGGGGCAGGGCATGGGAAAGAAATTGATGGACCATTTTATTAATTATATAAAAAAGAATGGTTCAAAGGGATTCCATCTTGGATTGAGTATCCGAAATAAACGAGCATTCCAATTTTATAAAAAATATGGAATGCATAAATTGAAACAAGATTCTGAGACAATTATTATGGGAATTTCATTTGGATAATTCGATTGACTATTGAAAAATATAATAAAACTTCATTCTGGAAAACTGAATACTTTTATTCCAGCTATTCCAGCTGTTGCTCATGAATACTCGAACCTGAAAAAGGAATCATAATCTAATAGTTATTACATTGAAAAATAATATTATTTACATCTTAATGGCATTTCTATTTATCCTGCCGACTGATGCAAAATCATCATCACCTAGAAATAAATATTCTGGTGATCGCATCCAAGATTTGAAATTAGGTTCTCAGGCATGGACCTTTAGAAAATTTTCCTTTTATGAAATGCTGGATATGATGCAGGGTTTGGATTTGCATTATTTAGAAGCATATCCGGGTCAGGTCTTGGATAAGAATAAACCGGAAATAAAATTTGGTCATGATTTAACCAATAAGCATATAAATAAAATCAAAAAAGCATTGAAAGATCATAACATTAGATTAGTGAATTATGGTGTGGTAGGATTTGATAATAATGAAAATAGCACAAAAGCTGTATTTGAGTTTTCCAAAAAAATGGGTATCCAAACTATTGTAACAGAACCCAGTTATGATGATTATTCCATCATTGAAAAAATGGTTAAGCACTATGACATTCAAGTGGCTATCCATAATCATCCTTATCCCTCAAAATATGCCCATCCACAAACAGTTTTAGATCATATCAAAGGTTTGGATAAGCGAATTGGTGCCTGTGCAGATATAGGCCATTGGCTACGGAGTGGTGTTGATGTTATTGAAGGTTTGAAATTACTGGAAGGAAGAATATTAGATATCCATTTAGAAGACTTGGATGCATTTGGCTCAAAAAAAGCTAATACTGTTCCATTTGGTGAAGGGAAGGCAAATGTCCATGATGTCTTGGCTGAGCTTACTCGTCAAAATTATTATGGAATTTTAGCCACAGAATTGGAGCAGGAAGGAATTGTATTAAATCCCATCCCTACAATTAGAAAAGGGAAAAAATATATTAATGGAATTACTTATTATAATAACTGGAATGAAATTCTATCCCAAGATAGTAAAGGCCAGTTTTCCAAGCATGGCTGGAATCACTATGGGCCCGGTTATTTTGAATTGAACCATAAAACAGGTGTATTAAAATCTAGATTAGGTATGGGGATTTTCTGGTATGCGAAAAAGATGTATAAAGATTTTTCACTGGAACTGGAATTCATGGTAGATCAGGAAAAAGCCAATTCTGGAATTTTTCTGCGCATACCAGGTGTTCCTTATGACAATTATTATGTAGATCATTCTTTTGAAGTACAAATAAATCATGCCGGTAAGGGGATTCATCAAACAGGAGCCATCTATGATGCAGAACCACCTATTATAAATGTGACCAAGGGGCTTGGTGAATGGAATCATTATTCCATCACTTTCAAAGGCAGTAAGATCACTGTAATTCTTAATGGAGTCAAAGTAATTGATTGGATTGCAGAACCCCGCGGTAAAATTAAGGATTTTGCTCAGGAAGGCTATATTGGGTTGCAAAATCATGATTTGGAAACAACGGTTTCATATCGGAATATTTTTATAAAAGAATTGAATTAGCCAGAGTAAATGAATGATAGCATATAATTGGGACAAAGCCAAA
Organism: uncultured Fidelibacterota bacterium; assembly: GCA_913043235.1. GTDB lineage: Bacteria > Fidelibacterota > Marinisomatia > Marinisomatales > UBA1611 > UBA2134. The sequence continues at coordinate 1,819 of CAJWLO010000016.1, read as the reverse complement.
AAGCAGGTAAATGATTGGAAATTATCTGGGTGTAGAATAGTTTTTACAAATGGTTGTTTTGACATTCTTCACCGTGGTCATGTGGAATATTTAATTGAAGCTAAAGCCTGTGGAGATAAATTGGTAATAGCTTTGAATAGCGATAGTTCGGTTCGAAGTCTGAAAGGAGATACTCGTCCTATTCAAAATCAGGAAGATAGAGCAGTGATTCTGGATTCATTAGAGTCGGTTGATTTGGTTGTTGTTTTTGAGCAGGAAACTCCTGCAAAAATCATTAATTCACTGTTACCTGATGTATTGGTGAAGGGTGGTGATTATACAGAGGATATAATTGTTGGAGCTGATACCGTTACTAAAGAAGGCGGACAAATAAAAATTATCCCATTTAGGTCTGGTTACAGTACATCAATTATTTTTGAAAAAATTGTAAAGTTGTAATTATCATACTTCATATCGCTTTCTTAAAATTCTGGTAAATTCTTATAAGATTATCTGCGAATGGATCAATGTATATGAATCTAAAATAGAAAATAGTTATTATCCGAAGTTTATAAGCTTATGAAAAGGATATAAAATGTATAAAAGATATTTGTTTGGTTTGATTATAATAATTGTAGCTGGATTGGCTGCAAGAATAGTGAAAACTCCATCTGAAAATGGTTGGATCTTATTATTTAATGGAAAAGATTTAACGGGATGGCGTGCCAGTGAAAATGGTGATTTTAGTGTGGAAAATGAAGCTATTGTTGTTCGTGGAAATAGAGCACATCTTTTTACAGAACAAGAATTTAAAAATTTTGAATTCAAGTGTGAGATCATGACCCTACCCGGCAGTAATTCCGGTCTATATTTTCATACCAAATACGAAGAATCATGGCCCAGTCGTGGGTATGAAGTTCAAGTGAATACATCCCATAAAGATCCAGTGAAAAACGGTAGCCTTTGGGGAGTGGTGAGATCTTTTGATCCCAATGCCAGAGATAATGAATGGTTCACATTGGAAGTCAAAGTGAATGGGAAAAATATAGTTACCCAAGTTAATGGTAAAGTCGTGGTTGATTATAGTGAGTTAGAAGGTGTTACTGCAGGAAGGAGAATTGATAAAGGATCCTTCGCGATCCAGGCACATGATCCCAACAGTGTTGTTCGATATAGAAATATTATGGTTAAACCACTTAATTAATCGACAATGAATATACTTGCAATATCTGAACTTAGAATTTTTAAATTCGATTATAATTAAAAGAAAATGATATAATTATGAATCAGAAAAAAGAAAAAAAAATCACCCGAAGAGAATTTATAGGCAAAGCTGCAGCCGCTGCAGCATTTACAATTGTCCCACGTTATGTACTAGGTGGAACGGATTATACTGCCCCCAGCGATAAATTAAATATGGCTTGTGTTGGTGTAGGTGGAAAAGGATATTCCGATACCCATGGCGTAAGCTCTGAAAACATCTACGCACTATGTGATGTCGATGATATCAAAGCTTCTAAGACCTACAAAGATTTTCCCAAAGCAAAACGCTATAGAGATTTCCGCAAAATGCTTGAAAATGAAAAGGAAATTGATGCAGTTACCGTTTCCACACCTGATCATAATCATGCTGTCGTTGCTATGGCTGCCATGGATTTAGGGAAACATGTTTATGTGCAAAAACCTTTAACCCATACCGTAGCAGAAGCACGGATGCTGGCTAAAAAAGCCAAGGAAATGAATGTGATTACCCAGATGGGAAACCAAGGGCATGCAGGCGAAGGAGGACGTTTGATTAATGAATGGATTTGGGATGGTGCCATTGGTGATGTTTATGAAG